>CALJXB010000027.1 GCA_937974415.1 uncultured Kiloniellales bacterium | reverse complement strand
GGGAGCTCGCGCTAAAGGCCTTCGATGACGCGCTCGCCGTCTACCCGCAGATGATCGGGCCACGGCTCAACGCCGATGCCATCCGCATGATGCTGGAAGGCCAGCCGATCTAGCCGTTTCCCACCACTAAGGCGTCGACTGCGAGGCAGCCCTGCGGCCCCGCGATCACGGGATTGACGTCCATCTCGGTCATCGCCGGCGCCAGGTTTTCGCAGAGCACGGAAAAGCGCGCCAGAGCGAGCGCGAGGGCGTCGATGTCGGCCGCCGCCCCGCCACGCCGGCCGTCCAGCATGGGGCGCAGCTGCAAGCGGTCGATCAGGCTGCGGGCACGGCGCGGACCGAAGGGGGCGAGGGCGGTGACGCGGTCGCCCAGGAGCTCGATCAGGGTCCCGCCGGCGCCGACCATGACCAGCGGCCCGAAGTCCGGATCGCGCAGGTATCCGAAGGCGAGCTCCGTGCCGCGCGGCGCCATGGCCTGCACCAGGACCCGGGCCCCCAAGCGCCGGGTGAGTTCGTCATAGGCCCGCACCAGCCCGTCGCCGTCGGCGATGTCGAGCCGGATCCCGTCGGCCTCGGTCTTGTGATCCAAGCCGGGAGCCGCGGCCTTGAGGGCGACCGGCCAGCCGAGCGCCGCGGCGGCCTCGATCGCCGCGTCGCGGGTTTCGGCCTGGCGATGGGGCACGGCCGGAACGCCGAAGGCCTGGAGCAGCGACAGCCCGTCGGCTTCCTGCAGCCCGGCCCCTTGGCCCAAGCGTTGGCGCCAGGCCTCGATTTCGTCCGGCGGCGGGGGAGCGGGTGCCGGGTCGTCGATTGCCGCAAGGGCTCGCAGGTCGCGATAGGCCGCGGCACCCTCGACGGCCGCCAGCATATTGTCGAGGCCGTTGATCAATGGCAGGCCGGCATCGGCGAAGCCCTCCGCCAAAGCCCGGTTGTTGGCCTGCGCGAAGCTGGAATAGAGAAAACACGGCTTGGCCGAGAGGGCGGGCAGTGACGCAGCGATCTCGGCCAGCTGGGGGTCGTAGAAATAGTCGTCGCGGCCGTCGAACTCGAAGCCCAGGATCCCGACCGCCGGGTCTTCGGCCATGATCTTCAGGCTGTCGCGGAAAGGCCGGGAGAAGTCGGCGTCGATCGAGCCGGCCGCGTCCAAGGGGTTGGAGGGCTCCAGCGTCGACGGAAGCGTATGCCGCAGGGCCGTCAAGCTCTTGTCCGACAGCTTTGCAAAAGGCACACCGTGTTCCGCGGCCCGGTCGATCAGAAGTTCGCGCAAGCCCCCGGAGTCCGTGACGACGCCGAGCCCGCCGGCCTCCATCGGGCGTCCTTGGGAGAGCAGCAGGGCGGTATCCATGAGGGCATCGAGCGAGCCGACGCGCAGGGCGCCATAGCGTTCCAGCACCGCGTCGTAGGCCGCGCTGCTGCCGGCGACGGCGCCGGTATGGGAGCGCACGTGGCGGGCGCTTTCCTCGGTCCGGCCGACCTTGCAGACGACCACGGGGATGTCCCGCCGCTGGGCCTTGGCGAGGGCGGCCGCGAAGCCGGCGGGATTGCGCGCCGCCTCTATGAAGAGGGCGACGACCCTGGTCTCTGGCTGCTCGAGGGCGAAGTCGATGTATTCGTCGACGCTGACGCCGATTTCCTGGCCGGCCGAGACCACCAGGTTGAAGCGATAGCGCGGGTCGTTGAGCGCCAGGACGGTGAAGACCGAGCCCGAGTGGGCGATCAGGGTGATGCCGCCGGGCTTGAGCTGGGCGGCCGGATAGAAGCTCGCGTGACAGCGGTGGGCGATGTCGAAAAAGCCCATGGCGTTGCCGCCGCAGACCGGGAGGTCGGCCTCCCGGGCCTTGTCCCGGAGCCGCGACAGGATCGGCCGGCCTGCGTGGTCCTCGCCGTGGCAGGCATCGAACACCACCATGGCGCGGGCGCCGCAGGCCAGGGCCTCATCCAGCACCGCTTCGACCCGGCGGCCGCCGACGCCGGCGACGACCAGGTCGGGTACTTCCGGCAGGCTCGACAGGGAGCCATGGCACGGCGTCTTCGCGATCTCGCGATATCTGGGATTGACGAGATAGATAGAGCCACCGAAACCACTGGCGAGCGCCGTCTCGACCATGGCCAGGCCGACCGAGCCGGCCCGCGGCGAGGCGCCGACCAGAGCGAGCGCGCGCGGGCGAAACAAGGGTGTCAGGCGGTGCTCGCGATCCTCGCCCCGAGGACCTTTTTCGGCTGCGCCCGTCGCTTCCGGTCCGTCCATTTTCGAGGCCACCTCGGTGCCGCTTCCAAGCCGCACTGTGCCGTGAAGTTTTGGCCGAGAAAAGATGCGAATGAGCCCCACTGAGCGTTTCGTCCGAGGTTGGCGCCGGCCTCGTTTCCTCGCTGGATGACGGACGATGGTGTAGGCTGGCGGCCGGCCGCTTCCGATCCGCCCACCGTCCACGGCGGCCGGGAAGGGAGAGTTATGGCCGCCGCCGCGAGACTGCCTCTGATCATCCTGGCTTGCGGCGCCTCGGTGCTGGCCCGCAACATGGGCGTGCGCCAGACCTTCGGCCTGTTCCTCGAGCCCATGACCCTGGACCTGGGGATCAGCCGCGGCAACTTCTCCCTCGCCATCGCCATACAGAACATTCTCTGGGGCCTGCTGACGCCGCTCACAGGCATGTTGGCCGACCGCTACGGCACCGGGCGCGTCATGGCGACCGGCGGTCTGCTCTACGCCCTAGGTATCGTCATCATGGCGCTGGGCGCCTCCGGCCCGGCGGTCCACCTGGGCGCCGGCGTGCTGGTCGGGGTGGCGGTGGGCGCCAGCGGCTTCCCGCTGGTGCTCTCGGCCGTCGCCCGTGCGGTGCCGGAGGAGCGGCGCAACATGGCGATCGCCCTGGCGGCGACCGGCGGGTCGGTCGGCCAGTTCCTGCTGCTGCCCCTCGCGCAGGTCTTGATCGAGGCGACCGGCTGGCCGATGGCCCTGCTCATCTTTGCGGCGCTCAGCGCCCTCATCATCCCGCTGGCCGCGGCGCTCAGGGGCAAGCCGGAGGCGGCCTCCTCCGGGACCGCCAGTATCGGCGCCGCGGTGAACCAGGCACGCCGGCACAGCGGCTACCTCCTCTTGACCGGCGGCTTCTTCGTCTGCGGCTTCCATGTCGCCTTTATCGGCACCCATCTGCCCGGCTACATCACCAGCTGCAACCTGGCGCCGCTGGTCGGCGCCACGGCCCTCAGCATCATCGGCTTCTTCAACATCCTGGGCGGCCTGGCGGCCGGTGTTCTCGGCAGCCGATACCGGCTCAAGTACCTGCTGTCGGGAATCTACCTGGCCCGGGCGGCGGCCATCGCGCTGTTCCTCCTGGGGCCCAAGACCGATTGGGCGGTCTACCTGTTCTCTGCGGCTTTCGGCCTCTTGTGGCTGAGCACGGTGCCGCTCACCAGCGCTCTGGTGGGCCAGATCTTCGGGCCCCGCTACATGGCGACCCTGTTCGGCATCGTCATGCTGGGTCACCAGCTGGGGGCCTTCTTCGGCGCCTGGTTCGGCGGCCTCAGCTTCGACCTGACGGGATCCTACGATTCGGTCTGGATCATCTCTGTCCTGCTCGGGTTACTGGCCGCGGCCCTGCACTGGCCGATCGCCGACCAGCCGGTCGGCGCGGTCCTGGCCGACGCGACGTCGGATGCGGGTGACTGAGTCCTAGCTATCCACCCAGGCGATGCGCAGCAAGTTGGTGCGCCCCGGCGTGCCGAAGGGGACGCCGGCGGTGATGACCAGCTGGTCCCCGCCGGCGGCGATGCCTTCG
>CALJXB010000026.1 GCA_937974415.1 uncultured Kiloniellales bacterium | reverse complement strand
CGTAGAGCCGGCGGGCGATGATCTCCGCGGTCGTGGCCATGGCGCTACGCTTTCCCGCCCGGCTGCTGCGACAGCTTCAGATGGCCGTCGCGGGTCTGGGGCAGCTTGTGCCCGAGGATGCCGCTCGCCACCACGGTGCGCAGGATCTGCGCCGTGCCGCCGCCGATGGTGAACATGCGGGCGTCCCGCACCATGCGCTCCAGCGGCAGGTCCCGCCCATAGCCAACGGCGCCGAACATCTGCAGTGCATCGTTGGTCACTTTCTGGGCCATCTCCGAGGCAAAGATCTTGGCCTGGGCCGCCTCGACCATGTCCGGAAAGCCGGACCCGGCACCGGCCGCCGCTTGGTGGATCATCAGGCGTGCCGCCGCGAGCTGGGTGCTCATGTCGGCCAGCATCCATTGCAGGCCCTGGAACTCGCAGATCGGCCGGCCGAACTGATGGCGTTGCCGGGTATAGTCGAGCGCCAGGTCGTAGGCCCCTTGCGCGATGCCGAGGGCCACCGTCGCGGCGCCGACCCGCTGGCTGTTGTAAGCCTCCATGAGCTGCGCGAAGCCGCGCCTGAGGCCGTCGGGTGGCATCAGCAGCCTGTCCGCCGGCAGTTCCAGGTCTTCGAGAATGATCTCGGTCTCCGGAATGCCGCGCAGGCCCATGGCGTAGGAGCGTTTGCCAACCTTGAGGCCCTCGGCCTCGCCGCGCATCGCGACGAAGCCGCCGATGCCCAGCTCCTCGCCGCTTTCGTCGAACACCCGGGCGAAGATCACATGCAGCTTGGAGACGCCGCCGCCGGTGATCCAATGCTTCTTGCCGTTGAGGATGTAAACATCGCCACGCCGATCGGCGCGCGTCGTCATCTCGGTCGCGGCGCTGCCGGCCTCGGGCTCGGTGATGCAGATCGCCGGCTTGTCACCCGCCAAGACAGATTCGGCCGCGAGCCTTTTCTGGGCCTCGCTGCCGTACTTCATGATCGCCGCGATGCCGCCCATGTTGGCCTCGACGACGATCCGGCCGGTGACGCCGCAGGCCTTGGCCATCTCCTCCACCACCAGGGCCGCCTCCAGGAATCCGAGGCCCTTTCCGCCATAGTCGTGCGGCACGGTCATGCCCATGAAGCCGGCCTCGGTCAGGTCCCGCACGTTGTCCCAGGGGTAGTCCTCGCTCTCGTCCACCGCCGCGGCACGGGGGGCGATCTTGCGTGAGGCAAGCTCGGCGGCCCGTTTCTTCAGATCCTTCTGCGCATCGGTCAGTTCGAACATGACTCGCGTCACTCGCCTCGTTTTATCAGATCAGCTCGTCGGAGCGTTCGTCGGTCTCGCCGAAGCGCGACAGGCTCGGCGCTTTGAGGCCTTCGTAGAGGCGCCCCAACTTGGCGTTGATCTCCCGGTTGTTGCGCTCGAACAGGCTGTTGCCCTCCACGTCGCTGTCGACCAGGAGCGGCCCGAAGCGCTCCACCTCGATGACCCACATGGCCTGGGCGATGCCCAGCTCCTCCAGCCAATGGACCTCGCGGACGCGCTTGATTCCGCGCCCGAGCAGCGCGCCGGTGCCGTAGCCGACGGTGGAGAGATAGACCGCACCGGCGGGCACGAAGAGCGCCTTGTAGTCGGCCTCGGACATGCCGCCTTTGCCGATGATCATCTTGGCGCCGGAGATCTCGAACCAAGTTTTCATCCACTTGGAAAAGCGGAAGCTGGCGGTCGCCGTGACTGCGCCGATGTTAAAGCTTCCGTCGTCCTCCACCGCCGCCGCCGGCGAGCAATGGAAGTTCACGTTGGTCGACGCCAGGACGCCCTCCGGCGGGCGCGCGCCCTCGTCGACCAACTTGCGGTAGATCCCCTCGCGGCCGGTGTAGATCAGGCCGTCCAGGTAGACGACGTTGCCGAGCTCGAGCCGCGCCAGGTCCTCGGGGACCACCGGCGCCGTCAAGCGGACTTCTTTGAGCCGTCCTTCGATCCCGTCCATTCGACCGTGTCCCTTCGCATGTAGGGGGTGAACCACTGCGGGTCGTTGCGATACTCGACCTCGCCGCTTGCGTGAAGGCGCGCCGTCGCGCGGCGCGAGGAGAGGCAGAAGGTATGCACGCTGATCGGCATGCCGCCGGTGTGGGTGTAGCCAACCTCGATGTGGCAATCGACCACCATGGAGGAGCCGACGAAGCCCATGGCGCCCATGCCGATGGAATTGCCCAGCTCCATGAGTTCGAGCTCGAGCTCCGCGATCTTGGGATCCGGATTGCGGTCGCCCACCACCCGCAGGCAGGCGGCCTGCTTGCCCAGCGCCATGGTGACGTCCTTGGAGCCGCCCAGGCCGATCCCGACGATGGCCGGCTGACAGGCGAGCCCGCGCTTGCCGAAGGCGATCATGACATCCAAGAAAAACCGCTTGATGCCGTCGATGCCGTCGCCTGGGAACAGCATGCGGTAGTCGGTGCCGAACAGGCCGCCCTTGTGGACCGTGGTGATGTCGATCCAGTCCCCGTCGGGCTCGAAGCTGTACTCGATCTCCGGCGCGTTGATGCCGACGTTGTTGTTGTGCTCGGTTCGCCACAGGGGGTGCACCCGGTTGGGGCGCAAGGGCACCTCGTGGGTGGCCCGGGCCGTGGCGGCGCGCAGCGCCCGCTCGAGGGCGACGAAGCCCCCCTCCAGGCGCGCGTCGTTGCCGGTCTTCACGAAGTAGCGCGGCAGGCCGGTGTCGGCGCACATGGGCCGGCGATCCTCCTTGGCCGCCTCCCAGTTCTCCAGCATGGCCTGCAGCACGAAGGATGACAGATCCCCCTCTTCGCGCGCCGCCATGCGCTTGATCCCGGCCAAGTAGTCCTCGGGGATCTCGATGCCGGCCTTGGCCATGAGTTGGCTGGCCGTTTCCTCAATGGTAGTTGCGGATATCATCTCGTTCGTCCTATTGACTCGCTACCCCTCATGCCGCTGTCGGCGGGGCGCCAGCCTCCTCCTCGATCAGGGATTCGCCGGGGCGCACGATCGAGAAGTCGACCGGGACCATGTCCAGGCGCAATTCGCCGCCCGACAGTCTAACCCGGGAGAACGTGGAGCGCGCCAGGTCCGATGTCTCGGGAAAGTCCTCGCGAAAGTGGGCGCCGCGGGAGTCCTCGCGGCCCAGGGCCGCCATGGCGATCGCCTTGCTCACCGCCAGCAGGCTTTCCAGGTTGAGCCAGTCGTGCCAGGTGAGATTGAAGCGACGGTCCCCGTCGGCAACGCCGATAGTACTGAGCTCGGCTTCCTGCTCACCAAGGGCCTGCAAGGCCCGATTCAAGCCGTCCGCGCTACGCAGGATGCCGACATCGTCCCACATGGTGCGCCAGAGCCTGTCGCGCAGCGCGCCCAGATCGCCGGCGGCGCCCTTGAATGGCGCTTCGGCGAGGGCAACCGCCTCGTCGATCGCGGTTTCGTCCGGGTCGTGGCAGACCGATTGCAATCTGGCATGGGCCGCCAGGGACTCCCCCGCGAT
>CALJXB010000025.1 GCA_937974415.1 uncultured Kiloniellales bacterium | reverse complement strand
CAACCTCTACAACAACGTTTTCCAGGTCGAGCACAGGACCTCGTGCATCGGGCCTTTCCCGGGCGACTAGACGGGGAGGCGCGGCGGCGGCGGCGCGAAAGTCACTCCGACCGCAGGCGGTCGCCGATCAGCGCGATCATCTCGAACATCAGCACCATGGCGGTCATGGCGGTGATCTTGGCCGCCGTGTCCTTCCAGGGAATCATGCAGACGATGTCGGCGCCGATCACATCCATGCCGCGCAGGCCGTGGAGGATTTCGATCACCTCCCAGGCCCGGAGGCCCCGGTGGCCCGGCTCCAGGTTGGCGACGGCAGGCGCTTCGATCGCATCGAGCACGTCGAGGTCGAAGGTGATGTAGAGCGGTGCATCGCCGGCCCGCTCGCGGATGATCGCGATGGTCTCCGGGATGCCGATGCGGAAGAACTCGTCGGCCGGGATGAGGTGGTAGCCCAGCTTGCTCTCGGTGACGTCGGCGCGCGGCTTGATGGGGTTGCCGCGCAGGCCCAGCTGCACGCTCTTCGCCGGATCGACGTGCTCCTCGACCACGGTGTAGGCCGCCCAATGGGCCGCCGAGCGGATGCTGCCGAGCCAATGGGGGATGTGCTGGTAGTCGTCCCGGTGAGCGTCGAAATGCAAGAGCGCCGCCTTGCGGCCGCCGGAGATGCGCGCATCCTTGCCGGCGATGGCCTTGAGGATCGGCCCGGTGATGGCATGGTCGCCGCCCACCGACACCGGCCGCGTGCCGGCCCGGTCGAGCTGCTTGTAGTAGGCCTCGATATGCTCCATCGAGACGTCATTCAACATCGCCTGGGGCAGGGGAACGTCGCCCAGGTCGTGGATGCGGCAGGCCTCCCACGGCACGAAGCCATAGGCCTGGTGGCCGCGCCGGTGCCAGCCCGAGACGTTGCGCACGGCGCGGGGTCCCAGGTGCTGGTCGCGCTCGGTGGAGCCGTTGCCTGACGAGTGGGGCACGCCGACCAGGGCGATATCGCAGTTCTCCGGATCCTCGTCCCAGGGACACTTGAAGAAGGTCGGGATGCCATGCCAGTACCAGGGCTCCATCTCCTTCTTGGCTTGTTCGATGTCGAAGTCGTCCATGGTGTCGCTTTCCCCTAGCTAGAGCGGCGGTGCGGGCCACTCTATTCGCCAGGCCGCCATCTTGCCCAGACCCTAGGTGAGCGGGACGGCACGGCGGCGCGCGATGCGCCTTCGGGTGAGCGGAGAATGCTCTAGGAAAATATTCTCTTGAAGCCTTTGCCGCGGGATCTTTTCTTCCGCTTCGCCGGGGGCTTCGGATCGTCCAGGACCAGTATCTTCGAATCGCCGTTAGGTTCGACGAAATCCCGGTTCGCAGTTTGGACGATCTCGTCCAGGCGCTTGAGCAAATTCATCAAGTCGCGCTTCGGCAGACTCGGCCTAGTCTCTTGGCTGGTTTCCGCCAGGCCAAGGCTCGTATCCAACATGGCCCGCAGCTGCTCGATCTCATCCTTGGCGGCGATCTGTTCCGCCCGCAAGGTCTTGATCTCGTTCTGTTTGCGCGAGAGGTTGGCCTCGACCGCTTGCAGCAAATCCAACAGCCGCTTGCTTTGCTCTTCGCCTTTTTCGTTTGCGGCCTTGATCTTCTCTTCGGTCGCCGCAACGCGCTGCTTCATTTCAAGGATGTCGACCATTCTTAACGTCACCGGAAATTGTCGTTGCCGCCAGCGAGGCAAGGCGTGGATCGCGGCACGAGCACTCGGCCGGGCAGACCGCAATCCGGCCCCTTCGTATTGACGCTATGTAGAGCCTGAATGCCGGAAACAAATGTCAAAGCACACATTATCTATAAAGCAATCACCTTCGCTGAATACTCGAATAAGTATAAGTAACTCATTGAAAAAAGGAAGCGATTTTTCACTGCTCGTTAAGGTTAATATTGCGGGCTAAATCGAGGACATCAGATTTCCACGCCGCGGCTGCCCTTTGCGACGGACAGCGCCGGACGGGAAATGCTTCGGCCTTGACAGGAGCGCGCACTCGCGGTCACCACTTGCCCCCGGGTAACGGAGCGCGCCGGCGATGCGCTCGCGGCCGGCAGCTGGGCTCACAGTGTTAGGCTCACAGTGCCAGGCTTACAGTGGGAGCATGTTCGGATGAACCGTCCTGTCGCCATTGCCTTGGCTGCGAGTTGGTTCGCCCTGGCGTCGTCGCCGGCTGTGGGGCAATCCGGAGATGACCGCGAGAGTCACTGCCAAGCCATTTACAACGAGGTTTGGGACCTCCGGGCCAAGGGCAAGGACAACGAGGCCAACATCTTGAATGCCAAGATGCGCCAGCTCGCATGTTTCGAACCGCCGGTCAGCGACAGCTTGTGTCCCATCCTGGATCAGCAAGAGCTTCTTCGTGCGTCGGAAGGCAATGTCGCGTTGACCAACGTAATCCACGCGCAGCAGCGTCGATTTCGCTGCGATTAGGGCGTGTGGACTTTCTCGAGGCCGAAGGCGCGCGCCCCATCGGTGCAGCGCTCAACGCCATAGCGGGTTGGCGTTAGCCCTCGATGGACAGCCGGCCGGCTTCCAAGAAGTTGATCGGGTTGAGCGTCCGGTCCCAGGCGCGGATCTCGTAGTGCAGGTGCGGCCCGGTGCTGCGCCCCGAGTTCCCCAGAGTCGCGATCTTCTGGCCGCGCGCGATCTGCTGGCCGTGCTCGACGAGAATCTTGCTGAGATGGGCGAAGCGGGTGGTGATGCCGTGGCCGTGGTCGATCTCGATGGTACGACCCAAGCCGCCCCGTTTGCCCACGAACACGACTCTGCCGGGCGCCGTCGCGCGGATCCCGGTGCCAAGCGGCGCCACCATGTCGAGGCCCGCGTGGTGCGATTTCTCGCCGGTGAAGGGGTCCTCGCGCTCGCCGTAGGTGCTGCTGATCCAGAACTGGCCGAGCGGTGCGGCCAGGGGCAGGATCCGGCGCGCTTCTTGAAGGGCGAAGAGGCGGCCCCACTGGTCGTTGAGGCCGGCCAGCGAGACGGCGAGCCCCGCTCCGGGGTCCAGGCCAGCCGAGGCCTCGTTCACCGGGATCAGCGGGCCGCCAATCCCAGTGCCCGACTTTTCGACACTGGCGAGCAGCCTGTGGGTATCGAGCCCGGTGAGCCCAATGACGGACTCGATCGCCTGGGCTCGGGACATGGCCAATTCGCGGAACCGGTTGATCACGCCTTCGTGGGCCTCGCGCAGGCTGGTCAAGCGGTGACGCAGGCCGTAGACCCGCTTCTCCAGGGCTTGGCGTTGCTGCGCTAGCTCGCCGCCGGTCTCGATCTCGCGGCCGAGCGAGAGGCTGAGGCCGGCAATCTGAGCTTCGAGCCGGGCCTGATCGGCGAGGGTCTGGGTCAGTTCTGATTCGAGGTCCTGGTACGCCGACTGATGATCCGCGATGGCCCGGTCTTTCGCCGCGAGCGTGATCCTCTGCACCACATGGCTGGTGGTCGCGAAGGCCGCCCACCAGGTCACGATGCAAAGGGCCACGGCGGCGATTTTTTGGGTTCGGCTCGAAAGCCGAATATAAGAAACCTGGCCGTTCGTCCGCAGAATAAGTTCGCGCGGGACGAAGACGCGGTCCAGGAATGCGCCGGCGGCCTGCCGAGCCTCTTCAAAGCTCATCGCACCGCGCTTGAGAAGGATCTGACCGTTTACCGCCATCTTAAACGTCACCCTCAACCGGCCGTTGGCCTCGCGTGATCTCTATTGTGGGCGGTCAACTGAGATCTTGGCTGAAAGCCCGAAATCGGGCTCAAATACTTCGATATACTAAAGTCGGATTTTATCTTTACTGTTTCTAGTATTGTAGACCAGAATGGCGATTACTGTAGTGTAATTATCAATATAAGTCAAGTAATTAACATAACATGTTAACTATAATTGTTAACTTTCTCCATCTGTGCTAACCGGGCATTTTCGAGGGGGAACCGAGCGGCACAGGAGTTTTTTTCCGCGTTGCGGCCCGCCGCGCTCCTCGAGATGGGTCAATAGCCGCGCCCTTTGGTATAAGACGCCAGCCATGGACCGCCTATCCAGATTTCTCGCTGTCGGGTTATGTCTCGTGTCCGCCGTCCTGCTGGCGGCGGCCTGCCGGCCCGAGCCCGTCGTCTCACCCCCCCCGAGTGCGGCGGGACCCGATGAAGCCCAGATCGTTGTCTACGTGATGAGCAACGGCTGGCATTCCGCGATCGCGGTGCCGACCGCGGCCCTGCCGGAGGGCGCGATCCCCGAGGCGGCCGACTTTCCCGCGGCGGATTACCTGAGCTTCGGCTGGGGCGATGCCACCTACTTTCCGGCGCGCGACCCGACGACTGCCATGGCGCTCAGCGCGGCCCTGCAGCCGACCCCCGCGGTGCTTCACCTGGCCGGCCTCACGTCGCTTCCGGGCGACGTCTTTCCGGCGGACGAGGTTGTCGAGCTCAGGACGACGAGCGCAGGCCTCGCGGCCCTCGTGGCCTATCTGGACGCCGCCTTCGATCGGGACGGCGCCACGCGCGTCCAAGCCCGCGAGCCGGGGCTCCACCGCTTCAGCCTGTTCTACCCGGCCACGGACGAGTTCCACCTCTTCAACACCTGCAACACCTGGACCGCGCGGGGCCTACAGGCGGCTGGCTGGCCGGTCCGGGCCTCGGGTACCGTGACCGCCGAAGACCTCATGGTCCAGGTGCGCCCCTTGGCATCGGCCGGAGAGTGACCTAGCCCGGCGCCAGGACCCAACGCCCCAGGCTCAGGACGGCCAGGGCCACGACGAGGATGCCGACCAGGTCGAGGCTCGGGCCGGCGCGCAGCATGTGGCCCATCTTCACGGCGCCGCTGCCGAAGATGATGGCGTTGGGCGGGGTGGCGACCGGCAGCATGAAGCCGAGGGTGGCGAAGAGCGCGACCGGCAGGGTCAGCATGACGGCCGGCTCACCCATGGCCAGCGCCGTCGCACCGGCCACGGGCAAAAAGACGGCCGCCATGGCGGTATTGCTGGCCAGTTCTCCGAGGAAGACCATGAGCGCGCCGACCGCCAGGAGCAACAGGAAGACCGGCAGGGCTTGGAGGCCGATCAGCCGCGCGCCGATCCAATCGGCCAGGTCCGAGTCGCCGATCGCCGCGGCGAGCGCCAGGCCACCGCCGAACAGGATCAGCACGTCCCACCGTATCTTTGCCGCTTCCTTCCACGACAGCAGGAAGCGCCCGCTCTTCAGCTCCACCGGCGTAAGGAACAGCAGCAGCGCCCCGATCATGGCGATGCCGGCGTCCGACAGCGCGAGCCCCGGCAGGAGCGTTTCGATAAGCGGGCGGAACACCCAGCCGGCGGCGACCGCCAGCATCACCCACGCCACCTCTCGTTCGGCGCGGGTCATGGGCCCGAGGGCGGCAAGCTTTTCGCCGATGGCGCCGGCGGCCTGGGGCGAGTCCGCACGGTCGATGCGGAAGGCGACATGGGTCAGCACGAACCAGGCGATCGGCAGCAGCACCAGCACCGTAGGGACGCCGATCCACATCCAGCGGAAGAAGCCGATCTCGATGCCGTAGGCCTCGGCCATGAAAGCCGCGAAGAGGGCGTTGGGCGGGGTCCCGATGATGGTTCCCATGCCGCCGATGGTGGCCGCGTAGGCGATGCCGAGCAGCAGGGCGGGCGCCAGGCCGGCGGCCGTCTTCTCCTCTTGATCCTGGTGGTCGGGCAGGGAGGCGACGACGGACAGGCCGATCGGCAGCATGACCATGGTGGTCGCGGTGTTGCTGACCCACATGCTGAGAAACGCCGTGACCGCCATGAGCCCGGCGATCATGCGGCGCGGGCTCGATCCCACGACCGCGAGAGTTCTGAGTGCCAACCGCTTGTCCAGGCCCCAGACGTGCAGGGCGCGGGCCAGCAGGAAGCCGCCGAGAAACAGAAAGATCAGGGGATGGGCGTAGGACGGCGTGGTCGCCTCGAGGCTGCGCAGCCCGAGCAGCGGGAACAGGATGACCGGAAGCAGCGCCGTCACGGCGAGCGGCAGGGCCTCGGTCATCCACCAGAGCGCCATCCAAATGCCGACCGCGGCGGTCCACCAGCCCTGTTGGCTGAGGCCGTCGGGCGCCGGGCTGGCCAGAACGATCGCCGCCGCGGCCGGGCCGGCAAGCAGACCGATGAGGCGGTGGCGCGGGAAGCCCGCGTGCGAGCGCTCATGCGATTCGGACATGGCACATGGTAGTCCCAGCCGGTCGCCTGGGCCTATTCGGATTTCTCGCTGGGTGCCGTGGGACCGCGGTCCGGCGTGCGGTAGATCCAGCCGTGCCGGAACAGGTACTTCTCGATTTCGACCGCGACCAGCACGACCCACGGCAGGGCCAGCACGACAAGCAGTTCCTCGCCCGACAGGCCGCTGGTCTTGAAGACCGCCTGCAGCGGCTCGAGGAAGACCACGGCCAGCTGCAGGGCCACGGTCAGCAGCACCGCGGCGATCAGCCAGGGATTGCTCAGCCAGCCCAGGGTGAAGAGCGACTCCCGTTCGAAGCGGATCGCCAAGACGTTGACCAGCTGGCAGAAGGTGAGCACGGTGAAGACCACGCTTCGCCAGTTCTCCGAGCCGCCGTGGTAGGCCCAGGCCTGGGCGCCCAGGGAGAGGCCCGCGATCAAGAGGCCGACCCAGAGCATGTGCTGCCACATGCCGTGGGCGAAGACGCTTTCATCGGGCTGGCGCGGCGGCCGCTTCATGGAATCGCGCTCCTCCGGCTCGACGCCGAGCGCGAGGCCGGGCAGGCCGTCGGTCACCAGGTTGATCCAGAGGATCTGGATCGGCAGCAGCGGCAGCGGCAGGCCGAGGAAGGGGGCGAGGAGGATGGTCCAGATCTCCCCCGAGTTGCTGGTCATGGTGTACTTGATGAACTTGCAGATATTGGCGTAGATCCGCCGCCCCTCGCGCACCGCCGCGACGATGGTCGCGAAGTTGTCGTCGAGCAGCACGGCGTCGGCCGCCTCGCGGGCCACGTCGGTGCCCTTGAGGCCCATGGCGATGCCGATGTCGGCCCGCTTGAGGGCGGGGGCGTCGTTCACCCCGTCCCCGGTCATGGCGACGAAGTGATTGCGTTGCTGCAGGGCGGTCACGATATCGAGCTTCTGCTCAGGAGAGACCCGGGCGTAGATGCGGGTCTCGGCCACCGCCGCGCGGCGCTCGTCTTCGGTGAGGCCCTGGAGCTCGGCGCCGGTCATCACGCGGGCGTCGTCCCCGGCCATGCCCAGGCGGCTGGCGATGGCCTTGGCCGTCGCCGGGTGGTCGCCGGTGATCATCGCCACCTCGATCCCCGCCGAATGGCAGGAGGCAAGGGCCTCCGCTGCCTCGGGCCGCGGCGGGTCGGCCAGCGCCACCAGCCCGAGGAAGGTCAGATCGCGCTCTATTTCCTCGGCCCCGGGCTTCAGCGGCAGGCTGTCGAGTTTGCGCTCCGCGAAGGCGAGCAAGCGGTAGCCGGTGCGGGCCGTCTCTTCCGCCAGCGCGAGGGCGGCTTCGGCATCCAGGGCCTCGGGGCCGTCCGGTCCGAGCCGGTCGCGGCACAAGGGCAAGACGGCCTCGGGCGCGCCCTTGACGAGGACCAGTCCTCCGGTGCCGTCGTCGTCGGCGCCATCTGCGTTCCTGTGCAGCGTGGTCATGCGACGGCGTTGGGCCTCGAATGGGATCTCCGCGCAGCGCGGCCAGTCCCGTTCCAGGGTCGCGCGCTCGAAGCCCGCGCGTTCGGCGGACTCGAGCAGTGCCGCCTCGGTCGGGTCGCCGCGCAGCGTGCCGTCGGCGCCGGCCTTGGCGTCGTTGTTGAGCGCCATGGCCCGGCCCAGCGCGCGCCAGACCTTGTCGGCCGCTTGGGCGTTCGGCAATTCCTCCACCCAGTCGCCGTCGACGGCGAAGCGCTCGGCGCGCATGGCGTTCTGGGTGAGCGTGCCGGTCTTGTCGCAACAGATGATGGTGACCGAGCCGAGGGTCTCCACAGCGGGCAACCGCCGTATCAGGGCGTTTTGCGCGGCCATGCGCTTGGCCCCGAGGGCCAGCGAGATGGTCACCACGGCCGGCAAGGCTTCGGGAATGGCCGCGACGGCGAGGCTGATCGCGGTCAGGGCCATGAGCAGGGTTGGCTCGCCCCGCAGCAGGCCGGCCAGGAAGATGGCCCCGCAGATCACCAGCACGGCCACCGACAGGCGGCGCCCGAAGCCGGCGAGGCGCCGCTGCAAGGGGGTCGTAGGCCGCTCCCGGGCGCGCATCAGACCGGCGATGCGGCCGACCTCGGTGGCCGCCCCCGTGGCCGCGGCGACGCAGCGGCCATGCCCGGCGGTCACGTGAGTGCCCTTGTAGACCATAGTGGGCCGCTCCCCGAGCGGCGCCTCGGCCGGGATCCGGGCTTGCGGGTCCTTGATCACCGGTTGGGACTCGCCGGTGAGGGCGGCCTCATCGACGGTCAGGTCCCGGGTCGCCAGCACCCTGAGGTCGGCGGGCGCCACGTCGCCCGCCTCCAGGCGCACCAGGTCGCCGGGCACCAGCTCGTGCTCGGCAATCCGCCGCTCTTCGCCCGCGCGGCGCACCGTGGCATGGGGCGCGCTCAAGCGCTGCAAGGCCTGCAGGGCGCGTTCGGCGCGGAATTCCTGGATGAAGCCCACGATCGCGTTGAGCACCACGATGACCAGGATGGCGATGGCGTCCAAGGGCTCGCCGATCAGGCCGGCGACCAGGGCGGCCGCCAGCAGCACCAGGATCATCACGTCGGTGAACTGCCGCACCAACAGCGCCAGCGCCCTGGGTCCTGCGTCACCGGCAAGCCGGTTCTCACCGTAACGCGCCCGCCGGCGTGCCACCTCCCCGTCCGAGAGGCCGTCCGCCGGATCGACCCCCAATCGCCGCAGGACCTCGTCCGTGCCGAGCGCGTGAAAGGGCGCTTCCGAACTGTGTTGCTGGCCGTTCGCCACTCTCTTGCCACTCCCCTCGTCTCCGCTCCGGATCCGGTGCCCCGCTGGGGCCTGGGCCTCGAAAGCAGGTTCACTCACTCACATAACAGTCAGAGCCGCGAGGGCAATGGTGTTGCTTCAATTTGGCTGGAATCTGCTCTAGGGTCCGGCGTCATGACCCCGACCCTCACCCATGTGGCGCTGCATGTGCGCGACCTCGCGGCCTGCGTTGCCTTCTATTGCGAGTACTGCGGCTTGACCCCCGTCCATGATCGGGACGATGGAAAGGGCGGGCAGGTGGTGTGGCTGGCCGAGCCGGGCCGCGAGACGGAGTTCATCCTGGTGATCCTGGCCGGCGGGCCGGGCCGGGACCAGGGCGAAGGGGACTACAGCCACTTCGGCTTTGCCCTCGACAGCCGGGCGGCGGTCGACGCCATCGCCGAGAAAGCGCGGGCCGGCGGCTGCCTCCTTTGGCCGCCGCGCGAGGAGCCCTTTCCGGTCGGCTACTACTGCGGCCTGACCGATCCCGACGGCAACGCGGTCGAGTTCTCCTACGGCCAGCCGCTCGGACCAGGGGCAAAGGAAGCGGGGACCGCGCCGTGACGGCGAAGAGCGTCGAGGAGCTGGCAGCCGAGATCCGCGGCGGCGACCGGCGGGCGTTAGCCCGCGCCATCACTCGGGCGGAATCGAGCCGCGCCGACCACCGCGCCGCGGCCGAGGCACTGGAGGCGGCGCTCCTGGCGGATGCGGGCAAGTCCGTGCGGCTCGGTATCTCCGGCGTGCCGGGGGTCGGAAAATCGACCTTCATCGAGGCCTTCGGCCTGCATCTGATCGGCCAGGGCCACAAGGTGGCGGTCTTGGCGGTCGACCCCTCCTCCAAGCGCAGCGGCGGCTCGATCCTGGGCGACAAGACCCGCATGGAGCAGCTCGCCCGGGCGCCCGAGGCCTTCATCCGCCCGTCGCCCACCGGCGGCACCCTGGGCGGTGTGGCGCGGCGCACCCGCGACGCCATGCTGCTGTGCGAGGCGGCCGGCTTCGACGTGATCGTCGTCGAGACCGTCGGCGTCGGCCAGTCCGAGACCGCAGTGGCGGATCTGGTCGACCTCTTCCTGTTGCTGCTGCTGCCGGGCGGCGGCGATGAGCTGCAGGGCCTCAAGCGCGGCATCGTCGAGCTGGCCGACATCCTGGCGATCAACAAG
>CALJXB010000024.1 GCA_937974415.1 uncultured Kiloniellales bacterium | reverse complement strand
CGACCGGCCTCATCACGGTGGCGCGCGGCGCCAAGTTCGACGTCGAGCAGGCCGCCGAACACGACGTCACGGTGTGGGTCACCGACAAGGCCGGCCTCACCCATCACGAGACCCTGACCATCGCCGTGCTCGAGGTCGACGAAACGCCGCCCGCCAAACCGGACCTCCTTGCCCAGCATTTGTCCGCACCCATCGGCGGGCCCGAAATCCTCAGCAGCCTCGAGACCGACAGCGCCAAAATCGGCGGCCCCGACGGCCGTGCGGCCATCGATAGCCACACCAATGGCACGGGCACCAATGGGACAGGCCCCTATGAAAATGCTGACAGGGGCCAGCTTCTGGAAGCGGTCGTCGCGGCCGACAACAAGCTCAAAGCAATCGGCAGCAACGGCCTCGGAGCGGTCGATCGGGTGGCCGCCCTCCAGGCGCAACTGGTCGAGGCCGGATTCAATCCCGGCCCGGTCGACGGCAAGATGGGGCCGATGACCCGCGCGGCCATGGGCGAATATCAGAAGGTCTTCAAGCTGACTGAGCTCAAGGACGAGGACCTTCTCGACCATTTGCTGGTGCGCACCCACTTCCAGCGGGGCTACAGCTTCCACGCGCAAGGCGACCTCGAGAAGTCGATCGCCGAGTACTCCGAGGTCGTTCGCCTCGACCCGGACTATTACATCGCCTACTACAATCGCGGCCTGATCCACTACGACGAAGCACGCTACGAGCGGGCCATAGAAGATTTCGCCAAGGTGATCGAGGTGCGGCCCGATTATGCCGGGGCCTTCGTCAACCGGGGCAACGCCTACTACCGGCAAGGCCTCTACGCCCTGGCTGCAGACGACTACCTCACTGCCGTCGGCCACTGGGTCTGGCCGTGGTAGTCTGTAAATCATCGAAAAACAGTCGTTTAAACGGCGAACTTCACTAGTTGCTCCAGCAATCGCCGCACGCCGCCGACCCGCGCAGCGGCGTCGGCCCAGTTGCGCCGGTAGACCAGCTTGTGGTCGGGGCGGAGCTGCACCTTGCCGGCCTGGCGCTGGATGAAGTCGATCAGGGCCTCCGGGTTGGCGATGCTTTCTTCCCGGAACGATAGGGTGGCGCCCTTTGGGCCCGCGTCCACCTTCTCGATGCCGGCGTCGCGGCATAGCTTCTTGATAGCCATGACCTGCAGCAGGTTCTCCACCTCCCCCGGCAAGGGCCCGAAGCGGTCGATCAGCTCGGCCGCGAAAGCCTCCAACTCGTCGCGCCCCTCCAGCACCGAAAGCCGCCGGTAGAGGCCGAGGCGCACGTTGAGGTCGGCCACGTAGCGCTCGGGAATGAGCACCGGCATGCCGATGTTGATCTGCGGGCTCCAGGCCGGCGCCGCGCTTTCGCCGCCGCCGCGGGCCTCGGCCACGGCCTCTTCCAGAAGATGCTGATAGAGCTCGATGCCGACCTCGCGGATCTGGCCCGACTGTTCTTCTCCGAGGAGGTTACCGGCGCCGCGGATGTCGAGATCGTGGCTGGCCAACTGGAAGCCGGCGCCGAGGGTGTCCAGGGTCTGCATGACCTCGAGGCGGCGCTGGGCGGCGGCGGTCAGGAGCCGGCCCGGCGGCAGGGTGAGATAGGCATAGCCGCGCAGCTTGGCGCGGCCGATGCGACCGCGCAGCTGGTAGAGCTGGGACAGGCCGAACATGTCGGCCCGGTGGATCACCAGGGTGTTGGCGCTCGGGATGTCGAGGCCGGACTCGATGATGTTGGTGCTCAGCAGCAGGTCGAACTTATGGTCGACGAAGTCGGCCATGACCGCCTCCAAGTCTCTCGCGGCCAGGCGGCCGTGGGCGACGGCGAGCTTGACCTCCGGCACCAGCTTCCTGATCCGCTCCTCGACCCGCGGCAGGTCCTCGATCCGCGGGCAGACGTAGAACACTTGCCCGCCGCGGTGATACTCGCGCAGGATCGCCTCGCGCACGATGACCGGGTCGTAGGGCAGTACGAAGGTGCGCACCGCCAGGCGGTCGACCGGCGGGCTGGCGATCAGGCTCATGTCGCGCACGCCGGAGAGGGCGAGCTGCAGGGTGCGGGGGATCGGCGTGGCAGTCAGGGTCAGCACGTGGACGTCCTGGCGCAGCTGCTTCAGGCGCTCCTTCTGCTTGACGCCGAAGTGCTGCTCCTCGTCGACGATCAGCAGGCCCAGGTCCTTGAAGCCGACCGACTGGCCAAGCAGGCTGTGGGTGCCGATGACGATGTCGACTAGGCCCTTCTTGAGGTCCTCGCGGACCTGGCTCGCCCGGCCCGGCGGCACCAGGCGCGACAGCTGCTCGATGCGGACCGGCAAGCCGGCGAAGCGCACCAGAAAGGTCTTGAAGTGTTGGCGCGCCAGCAGCGTCGTCGGCACCACCACCGCCACCTGCCAGCCGGTCATGACCGCCACCACGGCGGCGCGCAGGGCGATCTCAGTCTTGCCGAAGCCGACGTCGCCGCACACCAGCCGGTCCATGGGCCGGCCGGCCCGGAGATCCTCCAGGGTCTCCTCGATGGCGCGCATCTGGTCCTC
>CALJXB010000023.1 GCA_937974415.1 uncultured Kiloniellales bacterium | reverse complement strand
GGCGGTTCAGCTCGCCGTCATCGCGGCCATCGCGCTTGCAAGCCTGCGCCTCGAGCGCCGGCGTCACGGTGCGATCTCCCACGGGCCGGAGCCGCGGGAGGGCGCGGCCGGCTGGCGCCGGCTGCTGCAGGGGCCCTGGCCGCTGATCGCCGGCGGGCTCTTGCTGGCGCTGCTCAATGTCGCCGTGCTGGCGGTTGCCGGCCATCCCTGGTCGGTCAGCTTCGGCTACGCGCTCTGGGGCGCCAAGCTCGCCCAGTTAGCAGGGCTCGACGTGGCGGCCTGGGAGTTCTGGACCTGGCGCTATCCGGCCAAGGCGCTCGGCGAAAGCGTCTTCGCCGAGGACACCTCGCTCAGCAACATGGGTATTCTCGTGGGCGCCTTCCTGGCCGCCGGCCTCGCCGGCCGCTTCGCGCCCCAGTGGCGGATACCGCTCCGCACGCTCGCGGTTGCCTTGATCGGCGGCCTTCTCATGGGTTACGGGGCGCGGCTCGCCTTCGGCTGCAACATCGGCGCCCTCTTCAGCGGCATCGCCTCGGGCAGCCTGCACGGCTGGCTGTGGATGGCGGCCGCCTTGGCCGGGACTTTTGTCGGCGTGCCTCTGGCCCGCCGGACGATGGGTCTCCGCCCCTAACGGTTCGACCAGCGCGGCGCGCTGAACTCTTCCGTGTAGTCCGACAGCATGAAGTTGAAGCTGACGCTGATCCGCTCCCCTTCGGCGCGGGTCGTGGCCACGGAGTGCTGCAGCCAGGACGGAAAGAGGACGAGGCGCCCTTCGCGCACTTCGATATTCGCTTCGCTGCCGGTCAGGGCCGAGAGTTTCTTCACCTTGGGGGATATCACCAGGGCCTGGGCGCGCGGCTCGTGGAAGACGAGGCCGTCGCGCCCGTCCGGCACCTCAACGTAATAGACGCCGCTCAGGAAGTTGTTCGGGTGGGTGTGGGCGCGGTGCTGGGTCTGTTGCGGGTTGACGTTGGCCCAGCAGCCGGTGATCTGGAAGTCGCTATAGTCGACCTGCAAATGCTCGAGCACGCCGCGCGCCGCTGTGCGCGCATAGGTGGTCAGCTCCGCGAAGGCCTCTTCGTGATGCAGGTCGTGATGAGTTTGCCACGTCAGGCCCGCTAGGGACGGCTTTTTGTCCGAGACGAGGTCCCGGATGACGGGGGCAATGCGTCGGTTGAGCGGCTCGTAATCCTCCGGCTTGAGGTCGTGCAGCCAGACACAGGTCGGAAACAACTGCAGCAGCTGCGTGTTGGCAAAGGCCTGGCCTTGTTGCGCCATTTATAGACTCCCGTAAGTCCCGTGTTGACCGGTCGCGGCGGCCGCCGCGATGGGTCATGGGCAAGTCTTATCCGGCGGCCGGGGTATGGGCCAGCCCCAACTTCATGCCGTCCGTGTCGAGGAAGAAGGCGGCGTAGTCGACGTTGCCCTAGCAGGGTTGATCGGCCGGGCTGCCGGGGACACCTGGAGCCGCCTGGCGCTATGCTATAGCCTGACGCCATCCGACAAGCCTTGCAACCGTGAAGCCGCACGCCCTTGGACTAGACATTGAGTGGAGAGTGAGAATTTGAGCGGCCACGAGGTACTGCTAAGTATAGCTGGGGGCGTGGCGCTCTTGCTCTGGGCAACCCGCATGGTGCGCACGGGCATCATGCGCGCCTATGGCCCGGAGTTGCGGCGACTCATCGGGCAGACCACCCGGACGCGGCTCTCCGCATTCTCCGTTGGGCTCGGTGTTGCTGGTTTGCTGCAGAGCTCGACTGCCACCGCCCTGTTGGCCAACACCTTCGCCGCCCGGGGCCTACTCACGGTTATGGCCGGCTTGGCCATCATGCTCGGCGCCGATGTGGGATCCACCCTTGTGGTTCAGGTCCTCTCTTTCGATATCGCTTGGGCCTCGCCGGCGCTGATCCTGGTCGGTGTCATTTGCTTCATGGCGAGTTCGGCGTCCAAGGTGCAACATATCGGACGCATTCTGATTGGCGTGGGACTACTTCTCCTGTCGCTCACCTTGATCGTCGGCGCGTCGGCGCCGCTCAGGGGCAGCGAAGTCCTGCAGAGCGTGGTGCGGCCGCTGGCGGAGGATCCGATCCTCGCCTTGCTGCTTGCCGCGGTGCTGACCTGGATCGCCCATTCCAGCGTGGCGGTCGTCCTTCTCGTCATGTCCTTGGCAACCAGCGGCGTTGTGCCGCTCGAGCTTGCCTTCGCCTTGGTGTTGGGTGCCAACATCGGCTCGGGGATCATCCCGATGATGCTCACTCTTTCGGCCGGTCCGATCAGCCGGCGAATCCCGCTGGGCAATTTGCTGTTCCGCGTGGTCGGGGCGGTGATCGCCCTGCCGTTGATCGGGCTGGCGGCGCCGCTCGTCGGCGCGTTGGAAGGCGAACCGGCGCGCCAGGTGGCAAACTTCCACACGGCTTTCAATCTGATACTGGCGGCCGTGTTCCTGCCTCTTACGGGCCTTGCGGCTGGTATCGCGGCACGGCTTATTCCCGACCGGGAAGACGAGGAGGCGGGGGAGATTACCGCCCGCTATCTCGATTACAGCGCGGTCGCGACCCCAGCGGTGGCGATGGCCTGCGCCACCCGCGAAGTCATGCGCATGGCCGATCTGGTCGAGATCATGCTGCGCGGTGTCATCGACGCCTTCGAAAGCAACGACGCCCAACAGGTCGAGCGACTCACCCAGATGGACGACGATGTCGACGCTCTGCACGAGGCCATCAAGCTCTATTTGACGGAAGCTAGCCGCCAGACTTTGGACAAGCAGGAGTCGACCCGCTGCGTCGAGCTCATCACCTTCACCACCAACCTCGAACACATCGGCGACATCATCGAAAAGAACCTATTGGAGTTGGCGGCCAAGAAGATCCGCAAACAGTTGACCTTCTCCGAGGAGGGCTGGGCCGAGCTGAAGGCCATGCATGGCCGGGTGGTCCAGCAGATGCAACTTGCCATGAGCGTCTTCGTTTCCCGCGACGTGGAGATAGCCCGGCGCCTGCTGAGCGAGAAGGAGCAGTTTCGCGACCTCGAACGCGAAGGCAGCGAACGGCACCTAGAGCGGTTGCGCGACGGCCAAGTGCAGAGCATCGAGACCAGCGCACTCCATCTCGACATGCTGCGCGATCTCAAACGAATCCACTCCCATCTCACATCGGTTGCCTATCCGATCCTCGAGACCGAAGGGGCGCTTCGCCCGAGCCGTCTGATCGCCCACAGCGAGGCTGAGGCCTCGGAGACCGAAGCAGATGCCCACGGACCGGAGAACGAGATCATGGGCCGACGTCCCGCCGGCCGGTCCCGAGGCAGCTAGAGCAGTTTCCGATCGGAAAGACAGGGGTATGGAAACCGATCGACGCCCAGCGGCTAGAGGCCCAAGTTTTTGACGAATCCTGCCAACGTCTCCGGCCGGGCCCTAACCGGACCTTGCGATAGGGCAAGCGGAGCGATTGGTCGCTACGACGTGTTCACCCGGCCGCAGGGGTGTGGGCCAGCTCCAGCTTGATGCCGTCCGGATCGAGGAAAAAGACGGCATAGTAACCCTCGCCGTAGTCGGGCTGGTCGTCCGGCCCGCTTTCGATCGTGGCGCCCATGGCCTTGAGCCGTTCGGCCAGCGCGTCCACCTCGGCGCGGCAGGCGGCGCGCCAGGCCAGATGGTGCAGGCCGGGCGCCCAGCGGTTGTGGGGCCGGTGGTCATCGGTCCCGGCGGCGGCGCCTTCCTGCGCGGGGCGCAGGATGAACCAGCCCGCCGGCCCCTCCCATTCCACATAGTCGTCTTGGGTCTCCGAGCGCCGATAGCCGAGGAAATCCATGACGGCGTCGTAGAAGGCGACGGAGACGCTCAAATCCCGCACCGTCAGGCAGATATGGCTGAGGCTGCCGAGCTTTACCGGTGCCATGGGACGACCCGGCTTACGCCACCGGGTCCGCCAGGTGGCCGCGCTTCACGTAGCAGATGCAGCCCTCGGCGGAGCGCGGCGCGTGGCGGCCGTGGGGCGGCAGGCGCAGCCAGGCGCCGCCGGGATAGCGGCCCTCCTCGTCTTCCAATTGGCCTTCGAGCACGAAGACTTCCTTGCCGCCCGGGCAGGCTTCGCGCGGCAGGACCGTGCCCGGCGCCAGGCGCTCCAGGCACATCGTCTCGGGCCAGCCCAGGTCGCTATAGAGGGGCAGCACCTCCAGGCCAAGCTCGGGCCCGGCCGACCAGGTCTCTGAGGTGGTGTCGACGGAGATGTGCGGGCGGCCGTCGCCGGCGTATTGGCACAGCTTGACGAACAGCACGCAGCCCTCGCGGGAAAACGGCGTATGGCGGAAGCCCTTCGGATTCAAAAGATAGCTGCCGGCGGGATAATCGCCATGTTCGTCCGAAAACACGCCCTCGAGCACCAGGATCTCCTCGCCGGCCGGGTGGCCGTGGGTGTGGAAGCTGGACTCCGCCCCGTAGCGCACCACCGAGGTGACCCGGCTGTATTCGCCGTCGATCAGGTCGAGGCGTTTGCGCCAGACGGTCGGGCTCGGGCTC
The DNA here is from genome assembly GCA_937974415.1 of uncultured Kiloniellales bacterium. Taxonomy (GTDB): domain Bacteria; phylum Pseudomonadota; class Alphaproteobacteria; order Kiloniellales; family JAKSDN01; genus CALJXB01. Next base: position 114 of record CALJXB010000023.1, on the reverse strand, counting down.
GCCTGCCAGTCCATGTCCGCCGTGCGCAGGACGACGCGCTGGTGGAAGTCTGTGTTGAGAGATTGCACGGGCGTTGCGGCTCCCGGGGTCCGAGGATTGCGGAATCGGCGGAAC
>CALJXB010000022.1 GCA_937974415.1 uncultured Kiloniellales bacterium | reverse complement strand
CGATTTGGTCACGATGGCGACCGGATGGCGCGTCTCCTTCAGAACCGCGAGCAGCGAGCGGGTGATCTCGAGCCCGCGTTCGATCGGCTGATAGGGGTCGGTGGCGGTGCCGAGCGCGATGGTGGCGGGTCGATAGCGCGGGTTGCCCAGCTCGGCGCGCAGCAGCTCGGCGGCGTCCGGCTTGGCGAACAGGCGGGTCTCGAAATCGAGGCCGGGCGACAGGCCGAGCCAGGCATGGGTCGGCCGAGCAAAACAATAGATGCAGCCGTGCTCGCAGCCGCGGTAGGGGTTGAGCGAGCGGTCGAAGGGCACGTCGGGCGACTGGTTGCGGGCGATCATGCGCCGCGTGGAGTCGCGCAGGATGCTGGTTTCCGGCCGGGTTTCCTCGGGCCCTCGCTCCTCCATCGGGGTTTGTTCGGTCGGCGGCGCGGCTCGCTCCCAGCCGTCGAAGGTGGCGATGTGCTGGTAGGCCTCGTAGCGGCCGCTGCGGTTGCTGACCGCGCCGCGGCCCTTCGTTGGGCGGTCGGGGCTTGCGTCGATCATGGCCCGAGCCTACGCAAATAGCTCGAACATGACAAGAACAAAAAAAGTACAAATCAGGTAGCTTATTCGGCGCTGTCACGTCGGTTCCGGCCCTCCCGGCCGGGACTTGTCCGATGTATCGGTCGGCTCGGTACAAAAAAAGAACGCCGGCACCGACTCGCCGGGCCGTCGCACCCTTACCCGGCACCGATAAGAGCCTCGAGGGACGGTTCGCACTGCCATTCGCCGCGCATGCGGACAAGCGTTGCCGGCGAGAGATAGTCGGCCACCCGTCCCGCCACGTGGGCGACGGTTGCCGGGTCGGTGTTCTCGGCCGACCAGTCCTCGGTGCTGGCGGCGTCGTGCTTGTTCCCGAGCCCGGTCCGGCGGTGCAGCACGGACCACTTGACGCACCAGGTGATCGCCCGCAGGAACAAGAGGCGCCGCATGGGAATGAGCCAGGGCGCGAGCCGTGCCGCCAAGGCCTCGCCTGCGGCCTCGGCGAGTGCCTCGCGGTAGCGGCGATAGAAGGCCGCGACCTCGGCCACGCTGAGTTCGGCCGTGCTGTCCGGATCCCAGGTGGTCGAGGAATAGACCGTGGCGTGGGCGAGATCCGTGCCCGGCGAGCCGTAAAGCGCCTTTTCCAGGTCGACGATGATCGCCCGGCCGCCGCCGTCGCTGTCGTCGGTGCCGTCGATCAGGAAGTTGCCGGGATGGGTGTCGGTCAGCACCAGGGTGACAGGCTGGGGCCGCCCGCTGTCGGCCACTTCCCGGGCGAAGGCCACCGCCCAGGCGAGTTCGTCGCGGATCTCCGCTTCGGCGGCCGGCGCCAGGCCGGCTGCTTCTATGTATTCCGCCTGGCGCTCGATCTCTGCCAGCGCCTCGCCGACCGGGTCGCGGTGGTCGGCGAGCGGTGGGCGGGCGTCGGCCGGCGGCACCGGCAGGGCGTGGACCCGCGCCATGGCCTCGGCGAAGGCCGGCAGGTCATGGGGCAGGCGGGGCGGGCGGCCGTGGATGCGCTCGACGATGAGCGCGCCCATGGGGATCTCGGGCGTGGGCGCGATCACCCCGAAGAGCCGCGGCCCGTGGCCGCTCGCGGCGACCCGCTCGAAACAGGCGGCCTGGTAGGCCAGGTTGTCGGCGGCGGCCAGGGCGAACTGGCTTTGCTTGGGCACCCGGAGCAGCACGTCATGGCCGGCGACCGCCAGGTGATCGTGCGCCAGGCCCTTGAAGTTCAGGGGCGCGAGCGACTCCGCCGTGACCTCGGCGAAGTCCGGGAAACCTTTGAGCGCGTCCGCCAGGGCGCTCAGATCGCGGCCATTTCTCATGGTGAAAGCGGTAACACGGGCAGGAGGGGCGCGCAAAGCGGGTCGAGTCTCAGTTTGAAACCTGTTGCGCCGTCCGTGCAGAGCAGACTGTGCAAAGTAGATCCGAATGTCCGGCGTTCGGGGCAAAGCGGACGCCCCGACACCCCCTCCAAGGACTTCGTCGACAGCCTCAGCCAGAACCGGTCATCCCCCTTTCAACTCACTGGTTGTCGCTATTCACTCAGTAGTTTGGATTTGCGATCCACGGTTCATAGACGAGCTGGACGCTCGATCGTTGCACAACCACGTCGGCAATGCGCTTAACGTTGGGAAACTCGTCAATGGCCGGATGTCCCCGAGCCGACCGCAGCCAGGTGGTCAGCATGAAAAGATAGATATCGGCGGCGCTGAACCGATCGCCGAGCACCCATTCATTGTCACCGATCTGGTCGTCAATGATTTTCCAGGTTTCCCTGAGCCGCCGCTTGCCACGCCGCTGCGCGCTTGGCTCGTCGGCCGGGGTGTCGGCGAAGCGGTCCGGGTAATAGGTGAGTTGAAACGCGTTCTGAACTGAGTTGGAGCAATAGACCAGTGTCTGAAGATAGAGCGCCCGCGCCGGATCATCGACAGCAGGTGCTAGGTTCGCTTCCGGATGCCGGTCGCACAGAAACACTGTGATAGCGGCACACTCGTACATCGCGCCGTCGTCCCAAACGAGGACGGGCACCCATCCGTTGGGATTGATCGTCAACTGCTCCGGCGGGCGGGGCCTATCCATATCGACCGTCGTCGGGATTAGTTCGTAAGGCGCACCAATCTCCTCCAACATCACCCGGACGCCCATAGACGCGCTCTTCAACGAGTAAAAAAGTTTGTACATCGTCGTGTTCCCCTAATCCGTCCGGATTTCTGTATGAGGTCTGATTGGGTGTCAACTTCCGCTCCGGGTCACTCTCGGACGAAAGTCGGACCCTTGGATTGCGCCTGCTGTTGGGGGAAAACAGACGACTTCAATAGAAAAGCTGGCACGCCCGTTTGAATTTTAGCGGACGATGGGATAGTGGCCTTTGACTCCGAAAGTGGCAGGTGCCTAGATTGCGCAAGCAACTAAATCTAGGTAAAGCTGAATCTTTGTATTAGTTATTAATTATTGTAAAAAGCAATATTTTTGAAGTTGTTTTAGTTATAGATTCAGGTAATGAGATGCTCTATATTGAATATTGGTCCCGCCCGTTACCTGAGGGCGATGTAATGTCATACGTGATTGAGACGGGCTACGTCATAAACGATGACCCCATGCCAATTAATGATGAAGCCGACCAAATCCTCCACGAGGCAGCGGCATTTGTTGGTGCCAGTTTTATAGGAAGCAGCCTGGGACTTGGCACAAGGGATATGCACTACGAGTTTAGTGTCGGTGTCGGTAAGGACAAAGCCAAGGCGGCATTGTCGGACTTTGACACTTGGGTCCAAGAGCGGTGTCCAGCCGATGCCCCTTATGCCTTCCTAAAACCAGTCCTGTCCAAACAGGACTACGATATCGAGATCCCAACCAATGGCGAACAAACCACGGGATGTCACTAATCAAGTGTTTGGACACCCAACCGCCATACAGCCCAAGGACCAACGGTCAATTCTATTCTCGACAGCCTCCGTGACGTGGGCTTGTCGGTAAGAAGTGGATTGTCGTCTTTGGGTCAGGTGCGGGCGATCTCACCGCCTGCCTTGCACGTCCGCTATTTGAAGTGAAACGGACATAGTCTGCTCGGAAGCGGACGTTCAGGGCAATCGTTCGGCGTAATGTCAAACTGAGAGACGACCGAAATGCGCCAACACTGGGGCTTTCGACGGCCGGGGGCTGTGCTATCACCGACCCCATGAGCGACACCCCGACAGGCCCGGCCCTCGATGTGGTCATTCCAGCCCTCGACGCGGCGGCCGAGATCGACGCGGCTTTGGCGTCCCTGGCCGAGGGCCGCCGCGATGAAGCCGGTGACGGATTGATCGGCGAGGTCATCGTCGTCGACGGCGGTTCGAGCGACGACACGTGCGCGCGGGCACGGCAGGCCGGGGCGAGGGTGATCGAGGGGCCGCGCGGCCGCGGGGCCCAACTCGCCGCCGGCGCCTCGGCGAGCCAGGCCCCGTGGCTGCTGTTCCTTCATGCGGACACGCGGCTCCAGCCTGGCTGGTCCGGGCCTGTCGCGGCCTTCATGGAGGCCGGGCCGGATGGCGCCAAGGCCGCGGCTTTCACCCTGGCCTTCGACGATGCCTCGCTCCACGCCAGAGCCCTGGCGAGCCTCGCCAACTGGCGTGCCCGCCGCCTCGCGCTGCCCTATGGCGACCAGGGCCTGATCGTTTCGCGCTTCCTTTACGACCGGATCGGCGGCTTTCGCCCCCTGCCGTTGATGGAGGACGTCGATCTGGTGCGGCGGATCGGCCGCGCCCGGTTGCAACACCTGGACGTCGAGGCGGAGACCTCCGCTAAGGGCTACCGGCGTTGGGGCTGGTGGCCGCGGGCGCTGCGCAACCTGGCGCTGCTCGCCTTGTATTTTCTTGGCGTGCCGCCGAGGCTGCTGCAACGCCTCTATTCTTGAGGGGGCCGGAGCCGTGCAGCGCCATCTCGTCGTCTTCCTGCGCGCACCCCGCATGGGCCGGGCGAAGCGGCGCCTCGCCCGCGACGTCGGAGCCGTGGCGGCCTGGCGGTTTCATCGCATCGCCGCGGCCCGCCTGCTGCGCAGGCTCGGGCATCCTGGCGGCGTGGCACCCTGGCGCTGCTGGCTGGCGGTGACGCCCGACCGGGAGGCCGGGGCCGTCGGCCGCTGGGCCGGCCGGCCGTGGCGGGCCTTGCCCCAGGGCCCGGGCGACCTGGGCCGGCGCATGGGGCGGGCCATGGCAACGCTGCCGCCAGGGCCGGTGATCATCGTCGGCGCCGACATACCGGACATCCGGGCGGCCCACGTCGCCGAGGCCTTCCGCCGGTTGGGCGACCATGACTGGGTGATCGGCCCGGCCGAGGATGGCGGCTACTGGCTGATCGGCGCCCGCCGCCGGCCCCATCTCAGGCTGCCCTTCGAAGGCGTGCGCTGGGGCGGCCCCCATGCCCTCGCCGACACCCTGGCCGGCCTGGGCCGCGCGCGTGTGGCCCGGCTGGAGGTTTTGCGCGACGTCGACCGGGGTGTAGACCTCAAACCGATTCCGCTTCGCTGAATCCCTGACCCCGAGTCGCGCACCGGCTGTCGCCGGCTGGAGCGGTTCATTCGGCCTGGGGCGCGTTGGGGCGCAATGCCTTGGCACCGCTAACTTGGAGCCTGTGCGAATTCGTGCTCCCTTTTCGGTGAGCTGGCAGGACGCATAGGAGGCAGGCGCCATGCCGTCACAACAGGTCAAGGCGGGGCAGCAGTATTACGCGGTCGACGGTGCGGCCAAGGTCTGGCAGGTGCAGGAGATATTCGGCGACCCCAGCGGCCTGCGGCACGTGCGGTTGTTCAACGTCGCCGCGCCGTCCGAATTGCGCACCTTCACCTGTTCCGTGCTGGGCGACAGCCGGCGCTTCCGGCTACTATCGGACGATCCGGATCACGGCGCGGCCAGCCGAGCGCCTTCGGGCCGCAGATCAATATTCAGGCGACGCTAGGCCGCAGGACTGACGATCTCGACTTGGGCCTCGGCCAGGCGCCGGGCGAAGGGCGGCGGCGGCGGCTGGTCGGTGATCAGCGCATCGGCGCCCGAAAGATCGCAGACCTTCACGGTCGCCTGCCGGCCGAACTTGGAATGGTCGGCGGCCACCACGACCCGGCTCGCCTGGGCGATGACGGCCTGGGAGAACTCGGCCTCTTCCGGGTGGAAGTCCATGAAGCCGCTGTCGAGGTCGATGGCGCCGATCGACAGCAGCGCCACCCGGCTGCGGAAGCGCTCGACGAAGCGCACAGCCTCGCCCCCGAACAGCGCCCCGTCGTCGCCGCGCAGCTCGCCGCCGACCAGGAACACCCGGTTGCCGTTGCCCCGCGCCAGGGTGCGGGCGATTTCCGTACAGTTGGTGATCACCATGAGGTCGCGGTGATCGGCCAGCTCGCGGGCGATGTAGGCGGTCGTGCTGCCGGTGTCCATCATGAGGGAATCGCCGCTCTGCACCTGGGCGGCAGCGAGCCTCGCGATGGCCTGCTTGGCTTCGGCGTTCTCCATCAGGCGCTGGCGGAAGCTCGACTCGCGCAGCTGGTCGGGAACGCTGACCCCGCCGTGGACCTTGCGTACCAGCCCCTGGCGGGCCATGACCCGGATATCGCGCCGAATGGTCTCGCCGGAGACGTCGAGCTCGCGGGCGAGCTCCGTCACGGTGCAACTGCCGCGCGCCGTGACGGCTTTCAGGATGGCCGATTGCCGGGTCGCTCCGAGCAAGATGCGCTCCCTTGGGTCAAGCACCTCAGCTTAAGTGGGATTCGGGCAAGGTTCTAGACCGAATCTGTGGAATTTTGTGGATTTCTGACAAAGTCACTTGAATCCCTCCGGGAATCGGTTTTAATTCGAAGAGACGCCGATGCCTGAATTTCGCTCCGGTTAGCGGCCCTTCGCAGGGGCCGAAGGCAGGGCAAGGCGGGGCATCGGCGCTCGTATTTCGCCGATCTGGGGACACGGAAAGTCTCCGCGCAGCTGCCTGGGGGGACCGGCGCAAGAATGAATTTCAATGAGGCAACGGGAGGCCTGAGACATGCTTGAACAGATGAAATCGGTGGTGGCCGCGG
>CALJXB010000021.1 GCA_937974415.1 uncultured Kiloniellales bacterium | reverse complement strand
TTCATGCCGATCATCTTCACCTTCCTGCTGGCCCAGTTTCCGGCCGGGCTGGTCATCTACTGGACCTGGAACAACGTTCTCTCGATCCTGCAGCAGGCGGTGATCATGAAACGGGCCGGCGTGCCGATCGGCCGGCAGCCGACCAAGAAATCCTAGAAAGCCCGCCGGCGCGCCCGGCAGGCGTTCCAGTGGGAGGGGGCAGGTGGACGCGGCCGACGAGACCCCAAACGGCCGGCCCTCCGATGGCGCTGGGTCGGACGAGGCGCTGGAGCGCGGCCGCTGGCTGTTCGCCCAGACCTGCACCTTTCTGGTGTCCGCCGCCGCGCCGGATCAGGTCCCGGCCGCCGACTTGCCGGAGATCGCCGTCGCCGGCCGGTCCAACGTCGGCAAATCGAGCCTGGTCAACGCGCTGACCGGCCGCAAGACCCTGGCCCGCACCTCCAATACGCCCGGGCGCACGCGTCTCCTCAACTTCTTCCGGCTGGCCGAACACCTCCTGCTGGTCGACCTGCCCGGCTACGGCTACGCCCGCGCCTCGAAAAGCGACATCAAGCAGTGGACCGGCCTGACCCGCGCTTACCTCAGGGGCCGGCCCAACCTGCGCCGGGTCTGTCTCCTGATCGACGCGCGTCACGGCCTCAAGCCGGGCGACGAAGCGGTCATGGCGCTGCTCGACGAGGCGGCCGTGTCCTACCAGGTGGTGCTGACCAAGGCCGACAAGGCGAGCGCCGAAGCCCTCGCCAAGACCCGCGAGGCGACCGCCAGGCAGCTCGCCAAGCGGCCCGCGGCCCACCCGGAGATCCTGGCGACCAGCGCCCGCAAGGGCCTCGGCATCACCGAGCTGCGCGCCGCCCTTGCGGCCCTGGCTCGCCCGGATTCCGCGCAGTAAAGTGGCGCCCATGACTCAGAAGAATTACAGCGACACGAAGCATTGGCTGCGCACGGCCAAGACGATCACCGAGGCCTTGCCCTACATGCGCCGCTATGCCGGCAAGACCTTCGTGATCAAATACGGCGGCCACGCCATGGGCGACGTCGAGCTGGCGGAAATCTTCGCCCGCGATATCGTACTGATGAAGCAGGTCGGCATTCACCCCGTCGTGGTGCACGGCGGCGGCCCGCAGATCGGCGCCATGCTGGAGCGCCTGGCGATAAAAAGCGAGTTCATCGACGGGCTCAGGATCACCGACGCCGATACCGTGTCGATCGTCGAGATGGTGCTCTCGGGCACCATCAACAAGCAGATCGTCACCGCCATCAACAAGGCCGGCGGCACGGCAATCGGCGTGTCCGGCAAGGACGGCGACCTGATCATGGCGAGCAAGTTGCGCCGCACCCAGCGCGACAAGGAATCGAATATCGAGAAAATTCTCGACCTGGGCTTCGTCGGCGAGCCTCGCGAGGTCAACCCGCAGATCCTGACCTCCCTGGAGCAGTCGGGGATGATTCCTGTGATAGCCCCGATCGGCATCGGCGCCGGCGGCGAGACCTACAACATCAACGCCGATACCGTGGCCGGTGCCGTGGCCTCCGCGATCGGCGCGACGCGCCTGCTTCTGCTGACCGACGTTGCCGGCGTGATGGACAAGAACGGCAACCTCCTGACCGACCTGGTGAGCCCGCAGGTGCGCGACCTCATGGCCGACGGCACTATTTCGGGCGGCATGATCCCGAAGCTGGAGACCTGCCTCGGCGCCTTGGACATGGGCGTCGAGGCCACGGTCATCCTGGACGGTCGGGTGCCCCACGTGCTGCTGCTCGAGATCTTCACCGAGCGCGGCGTCGGCACTCTGATCAAGGCGGACTTAGACCAAGGCGAGTAGACCCGAGATGGACCTGGCAGAACCGCTCTGGGCCTTCCTCGCCATCTCTGTCGTCGTCATCGTCACGCCGGGCCAGGACACCGCGCTGACCATCCGCAATACCCTGGCGGGCGGCCGGACGAGCGGGATCATGACGGCCCTGGGCGTCGCCGCCGGGCAGGCGGTTTGGGCGCTCGCGACCGCAGTGGGCGTGGTCGCGTTCCTGGTCGCCTCCGAGCCGCTCTTCGCGGCGGTCAAGCTGGCCGGCGCCGGCTACATCGTCTTCCTCGGCGGCCAGTCCCTTTATGCCGCGATCCGGTCGCGCAACACAGTCAACCGGCTGCCGAACGGCGCACGGCCGCGCGGGCTTCCGGCCGCCGCCGCCTTGCGGCAGGGCCTGGTCAGCAACCTGGCCAACCCCAAGATGGCCGTCTTCTTCGCCAGCCTGCTACCCCAGTTCGCGCGCCCATTGGCGCCCCAATTTGCACCCGAGGAGGGGGCCGCCTTCGCCGGCCTGATCCTGCTCGGCGCGGTCTTTTGCACCATGACCTTCGCCTGGCTCACGGGCTACGCCCTGGCGGTGGCGCGCGCGGGCCATGTGCTGCGCCGGCCCGGGATCCGCCGAGCCGTCGAGGGCGCGACCGGCACGGTCCTGATCGCCCTCGGCCTCCACATCGCAACCGCACGAGACTAGCCGGGTCCGGCGCTCCGCCGTCCTGGTCGACTATTGCAAGAGCCCGATCACCCTCTTCTCCGTGGCCCGGGACCACGAGGGCCAGCCGCGCGCCGAGGAGGTCGTGGCCAAGGCCAAGGACATGCTGGCGGAGCTGGGCATCGCGGTGGCAGCGACAGCGGTCGGGGTTGGCGACCCGGTCGAGCAGATCGTCGAGGCCGGCGCCGGGCACGGCGTCATCGTGGTGTCGGATTCCGGCACGTCGCGGCTCAAGCGCCTCCTGGTCGGCAGCGTCGCCTTCGGCGTCATGGGGCGCGCCGAGACCTCGGTGCTCAACGTGCGTTGAGCCTGTCGGTCGGTCCGATCCGCGGCCATGGCGACGATCCGACCGACGCCCGCGGACGCGCGGGACATTGACTTTTTCTGAAAACCTTCTAAATACCGCGTACGTGTTGCATTCGTTTGGTGCTACCTGAACGACCGGTACGCCGTTGAGTTTGGCTATCCCCTGACAATGTGGACGTGAAACAAGTCGCGCCGTCGCGTGGTGCGAGGCGCGGATTCCATACGAGTGTTAGAGGAAACGACTATGGCTACTGGTACTGTAAAGTGGTTCAACCCGGCCAAGGGTTTTGGGTTCATCGAGCCGGAAGACGGCTCAGGGGACGCCTTCGTCCACATTTCGGCCGTCGAGCGCGCCGGACTGACCTCGCTGAGCGAGGGCCAGAAGGTCTCTTATGAGCTTCAGCCCGGACGCAACGGCAAGTCTTCCGCCGAGAACCTCTCGATCGTCGACTGACCACGTCGGGCGCCGCCCCCGACACCCGTTGGGGGCGGCCGCCGCTCGCCGGCCTTTGCCCGCGGGCGCCTTACCCCTCCAGGCCGCCGATCAGGCCTGAGAGATGCCGGTGCTCGAGTTCGACGAGAGCAGACGAGTCCGGCAATAACGTCCGGATCGCATCCAGGGCGCCCTTTTCCGACTCCTCAGTGTCTCGGCAATTGAGTGCTCCGGCAATGGTTCGGCCTGGCGCGACCCCAGTCAAACGACAGGCGCCTTGCGGATGCCAGCCCGCCCCGCCGCCGGGCGAGCCCGATCGCTAGCGCACGCTGAAGACGCCCTCGACCTCGGCGGCGACGTCGTAGGGCAGGGCCGCGACGCCGACCGCCATGCGGGTGTGGCGCCCGGCTTCGCCGAAAATCTCCAGAAATAGATCCGAGGCGCCGTTGGCGACCTGGGACTGGCCGTGAAACGCCGGGTCCGAGTTCACGTAGACGGCAAGACGGAGGCATTGCTCGACCCGCCCGAGATCGCCGTCCACGGCCGCGCGCAGATGGGCCAGAACGTTGAGCGCCGCCAGGCGGGCGGCCGCCCGCCCCTCCTCCAAGTCGAAGGCCTGGCCGACCTTGCCGATATAGCGGCGCTCGCCGTTCCACTGGGAGAGCTGCCCGGTGATGAAGAGGAGCTTGCCCTCCCGCAGGAAGGGCACGTAGTTCGCACCGGGCGCGCTGGGCTCGGGCAGCTCGATGCCGAGCTCCTTCATCCGCTCGTCGATTTCGTGTCCCATGGAACCTCCCCTTCGATCCCTGCCGGCCCTGTCTTGCCCGCCGGGGCGCTCCGGCGCCCGTCCATTGTTCCAGGATTATGGATTCTGCCGCCCTTGCCGGCTAGTCTCCTCCCGCGAAGGAGATCCGGATTGGAACGCAGGCTGGCTGCCATACTCGCCGCCGACGTGGTCGGCTACTCGCGCCTCATGGGCGCCGACGAGGCGGGCACGCTGGAGCGCCTCATGGCGCTGCGCAAGGAGCTGGTGCAGCCCCAGATCAGCGGGCGCGGCGGGCGCATCGTGAAGCTCATGGGCGACGGGCTCCTGGCCGAGTTCCCGAGCGTCGTCGAGGCGGTCCAATGCGCCGCCGACATCCAAGAGGCCATGACCGGACGCGAGGCGGAGGCAGCCGAGGCGCTGCGCATCGCCTTGCGCATCGGCGTCAACCTGGGCGACGTCATCGTCGAGGGCAGCGACCTCTACGGCGACGGTGTCAACGTGGCGGCGCGCCTGGAGGCGCTCGCCGAGCCCGGCGGGGTCTGCGTCTCCGGCACGGTCTTCGATCACGTCGACGGCAAGGTCGAGCTGGACTTTGCCGATCTGGGCGAACAGCGGGTCAAGAACATCGATCAGCCGGTCCAGGTCTATCGCATCGTGTGGGAGGGCAGCGCCGACCCGGGCGCCTCGCCCGGCGCCACCGCCATGGCCACGCCCCCGGCCCCAGCGAAAGCGGCCGACAAGCCGTCGATCGCAGTCCTCCCCTTCACCAACATGTCCGGCGACCCGGAGCAGGAGTATTTCTCCGACGGCATCACCGAGGACATCATCACCGAGCTCAGCCGCTTCAAGGACCTCTCGGTGGTCTCGCGCAACTCGTCCTTCGCGTTCAAGGGCAAGGCAGCGTCGTTGCGAGAGGTCGGCGAGAGGCTCGGCGTGACTTACCTGGTCGAAGGCAGCATTCGAAAGGCCGGCAACACGGTGCGCGTGACCGCCCAGCTGATCGACGCGCAGAACGACAACCACATCTGGGCGGAACGTTACGACCGCAGCCTGGAGGACATCTTCGAGGTCCAGGACGACGTGGTCCGGCGGGTCGCCAGCACCCTGGTCGGGCGGCTGGAACACGAACGCCAGGTGAGGACGCGGCGGCAGTCGGAGAGCCAGTTGCAGGCTTACGACCTCTACCTGCGCGGCCGCGAGCTGTTCTTCAACTGGACCAAGGAGGACAACGCCAAGGCCCGCGACTTCCTCGCGGCCGCCATCGCGATCGAGCCGGACCACGCGGCGGCCCTGGCGCTCACCGCCGAGGTCCGGCTCAGGATGTGGCTGAACGGCTGGAGCGAGGACCCGGAACAGGACCGGGCGGAGTCTTTCGAGGCAGCCAAGCGGGCCATCGCCGTCGACGACCAGGACAGCCGCGTCCACACGGCCATCGGGCTGCTTTACATTTGGAACCGCAATCTCGATCGGGCCCGGCACCACTTCGAGACGGCGCTCAAGCTGAATCCGAACGACACCCGGGCCCTCATATACTATTCCCGGCAAGCGGTCTTCGACGGCGATTTCGAGCAAGGCATCGCGCTCTGCCACCGGGCTCTGAACCTCAACCCCTATGCCAAGTACAACTACAACCTGGGCATTGCCCACTTCGCGGCCCGACAGTACCGAGAGGCCATCGAGTTCCTGGACACCATCGGCGACCCCCCGGCCCAGACCCTGGCCCTGCTGGCTGCCAGCCAGGCCATGGCGGGCGACACGGCCGGGGCCGCTGCCAGCTATGCCCGCTTTCGCGACTCCGCCGAGGCCTGTCCGGTCATCATGGGCCTGAGCGGGCCGGCGGACTGGCGAGCCTACTTCTCCGAGCGCTGGCCGTTCCGCAACGCCGACGATACCGAACACCTCCTGCAGGCCTTGGCCAAGGCCGGCTTCCCGCTGTGAGGCGAAGGCTCCGGCGACACCGTCAGATGGTCTGCTCCTAGCCGAGGATGTTCCCGAACGGACGGCAAACCAGTTGCGTTATCCAAACATCGCGATCACGACGATCCCCAACGCCAGAAGGCCGGCGGCGAAGAACCGCCGCACCATGGCGCCCTCGCGCAAGAACAGTCCGCCGAGTGCAACCGAAATCGGTATCGAAGCTTGACGAATCGAGGTGACCGCCGCCACGTCGCCACCGAGCTGATAAGCCAACAGGATCAAATAGTAGGACGCATAACAGATGACGCCGGGCAACAGAATATAGGTGAGAGACAATCCTTGTGCCGCCGATACCGGCAAGGATTCGCGAGAACGCCGCCGCAGCCACAAGATGGCGTAGACCGGAACCAGGAGACCGTCGACAACGAAGACCAGCACCTGCGGTGCGATCGTCTCCATGAGGCGCGCATCGGCCAACGAATAGATGCCAGT
>CALJXB010000020.1 GCA_937974415.1 uncultured Kiloniellales bacterium | reverse complement strand
AAGCCCATCGCCTCCTGCGCCATGCCGGTCAACGACGGCATGGTCATTCACACCGACACCCCGACGGTGGAGAAAGCCCGCAAGGGGGTCATGGAATTCCTGCTGATCAACCATCCGCTGGACTGCCCGATCTGCGATCAGGGCGGCGAATGCGACCTGCAGGACCAGGCCATGGCCTACGGCTACGACCGCAGCCGCTACAACGAGAACAAGCGCGCGGTGCCGGACAAGTACATGGGTCCCCTGATCAAGACCATCATGACCCGCTGCATTCAGTGCACCCGCTGCGTGCGCTTCGCCACCGAGGTGGCCGGCGTCGAGGACATCGGCCTCGTCAACCGCGGCGAAAAGGTCGAGATCACCACCCTGGAGCGGGCGATCGATTCCGAAATGTCCGGCAATCTGGTGGACGTCTGCCCGGTCGGCGCGCTGACCTCCAAGCCCTATGCCTTCAACGCCCGGCCTTGGGAGCTGCGCAAGATCAACTCCATCGACGTGATGGACGCGGTCGGCTCCAACATCCGGGTCGACGCCCGCGGCCGCGAGGTCATGCGCGTGCTGCCCCGCCTGCACGAGGACGTCAACGAGGAGTGGATCGCCGACAAGACCCGCCACGCCTGCGACGGCCTGCGCCGCCAGCGCCTCGACCGGCCCTATGTGCGAGGGGCCGACGGCAAGCTGGCGGCCGCCTCCTGGACCGAGGCCTTTGCGGCCATTGCCGCACGGCTCTCCGGCGTCGCGGGCGAGCGCATCGCCGCCATCGCCGGCGACCAGGCCGACGCGGAATCCATGAAGGCCCTGAAGGACCTCATGGCCTCGCTGGGATCGTCCAACCTGGACTGCCGGCAGGATGGCGCCAAGCTCGACCCCTCCTGTCGTGCCGGCTATCTCTTCAATTCCACCATCGCCGGGATCGAGCAGGCCGACGCGGTGCTGCTGGTCGGCAGCAACCCGCGTTGGGAGGCGCCCTTGGTGAACAGCCGGCTGCGCAAGAGATTCCTGCGAGGCGGTTTCAAGGTGGGTGTGATTGGCGAGGCGGCCGACCTGACCTACGACGTCGAGTACCTGGGCGCGGGCCCGGAGACCCTGCAGCAGCTGGCCGACGGCCAGGGGGCCTTCGCCGAGACCCTGAAGACGGCCGAGCGCGCGGCCGTGATCCTCGGCATGGGCGCGCTGGCCCGCCCGGACGGGGCGGCGATCCTGGCGCTGGCCCGCCAGCTCGCCGAGAGCTGCGGCATGATCGAGGAGGACTGGAACGGCTTCAACGTGCTGCACACGGCGGCGGCGCGGGTCGGCGGCCTCGACCTGGGCTTCCTGCCCGGTGACAGCGGCCGCGACCTGGCCGGCATCCTGGCCGGCGCCGAGGCGGGCGAGATCGAGGCGGTCTATTTGCTGGGCGCGGACGAGATCGACATGGCGCGCCTCGGCAAGGCCTTCGTGATCTACCAGGGCCACCACGGCGACGCCGGCGCCCACCGGGCCGACGTGATCCTGTCCGGCGCGACCTATACCGAGAAGAACGCGACCTACGTGAACACCGAGGGCCGGGTGCAGCTGGCGCGCTTGGCGGCCTTCCCGCCGGGCCAGGCGCGCGAGGACTGGACCATCGTGAGGGCGCTCTCCGGTGTCCTCGGCAAGGCCTTGCCTTACGACAACCTGGGCGAACTGCGCCAGCATCTGATCCAGGACAGTCCGCTCTTCGCAGCGGTCGACCAGGTCGAGCCCGCCCCCTGGGGGGCCTTCGGCGCGGCCGGAGCGCTCGATCCGGCGCCCTTCGCCGCGGCCATCGAGAACTACTATATGACCGACCCGATCAGCCGGGCCTCTGAGACCATGGCCGCCTGCACCGCGGCGCTGATCGACCGGAACCGGGAGGAGGCAACCGGGACCGATGGTTGAGTTCCTTTGGGAAGGCTACGCCTGGCCGGGCATCGTCATCGTCGCTCAGATTCTGGCGATTCTGGTACCGCTGCTGATCGCAGTCGCCTATCTCACCTATGCCGAGCGCAAGGTCATCGGCGCCATGCAGCTGCGCAAGGGCCCCAACGTGGTCGGCCCCTTCGGCCTGCTGCAGCCCTTCGCCGATGCCGTGAAGCTGCTGTTCAAGGAGACCATCCTGCCGGCCGGGGCGAACCGGGTGGTCTTCGTCGCCGCGCCCATGCTGACCTTCATCCTGGCGATGATCGGCTGGGCGGTGATCCCCTTCGACGAGGGCTGGGTGCTGGCCGACCTCAACGTCGGCATCCTTTACCTCTTCGCCATATCCTCGCTCGGCGTCTACGGCGTGATCATGGCCGGCTGGGCCTCCAACTCGAAGTATCCCTTTCTCGGCGCCCTGCGCTCGGCCGCCCAGATGGTGTCCTACGAGGTCTCCATGGGCTTCGTCATCATCACGGTGCTGATCTGCGTCGGCTCGCTCAACCTGACCGACATCGTATTGGCGCAGAAGAACCTGTGGTTCTGCATTCCGCTGTTCCCCATGTTCATCATATTCTTCATCTCGACATTGGCCGAGACCAACCGCTCGCCCTTCGACCTGCCGGAAGGGGAATCGGAGCTGGTCGCTGGATTCTTCGTCGAATACTCGTCGATGACCTTCGCCCTGTTCTTCCTGGGCGAATACGCCAACATGCTGCTGATGGGCGGGATGACGACCATCCTGTTCCTGGGCGGCTGGCTGCCGCCGCTCGACATCGCGCCCTTCAACTGGATCCCGGGGCCGATCTGGTTTGTCGGCAAGGTGCTGCTCTGCATGTTCTTCTTCCTGTGGGTCCGGGCGACCTTCCCGCGCTACCGCTACGACCAGCTGATGCGCCTGGGCTGGAAGGTGTTCCTGCCGTTCTCGCTGCTCTGGGTGGTGCTGACGGCCGGCGTCGTCGTGGCCTTCGATCTGTTCCCGAAAGGATAAGAACCCATGGGCCTGATAGAGCGCACCACCAAAGCCCTGCTCCTCGGCGAGCTGGCCGGAGGCATGTGGCTCACCCTGCGCTACTTCTTCCGGCCCAAGGTGACGCTGAACTATCCCTACGAGAAGGGGCCGTTGTCGCCTCGGTTCCGCGGCGAGCATGCGCTCAGACGCTATCCCAACGGCGAGGAGCGCTGCATCGCCTGCAAGCTCTGCGAGGCGATCTGTCCGGCCCAGGCGATCACCATCGAGGCCGAGCCGCGCGACGACGGCAGCCGCCGCACCACGCGCTACGACATCGACATGACCAAGTGCATCTATTGCGGGTTCTGCCAAGAGGCCTGCCCGGTCGATGCCATCGTCGAGGGGCCGAACTTCGAGTTCGCCACCGAGACCCGGGAAGAGCTGTTCTACAACAAGGACAAGCTGCTCGAGAACGGCGACCGTTGGGAGACCGAGATCGCGCAGAACCTGGAGGCCGACGCGCCCTATCGCTAGGCGCGTTCGGAGGGGCATGAAAATGATGGGGGATCGGGAGCCAGTGACTGCGTTCGTATCGCTCGACGAGGCGGTGCCAGATCCGGGCGCCCGGGGAGGGACTCCATGATCCTTCCCGGCGTCCTGATCTCGGGCCTGGCCTTCTACCTCTTCGCCTTCATCACCGTGGCATCGGGCGTCATGGTCATCTCGGCCCGCAATCCGGTCCACTCGGTGCTGTTCCTGATCCTGGCGTTCTTCAACTCGGCCGCGCTTTTCGTCCTCCTGGGGGCGGAGTTCCTGGCAATGATCATGGTGGTGGTCTACGTCGGCGCGGTCGCGGTCCTCTTCCTCTTCGTCGTGATGATGCTCGACATCAACTTCGTCGAGATGCGTCAGGGCTTCCTGCAGTATCTGCCGCTGGGCGCGCTGATCGGGCTCATCCTGCTGATCGAACTTGCCATGGTGGCCGGCGCCTGGGTCATCTCTCCCGAGGCCGAGTCGGTGGCGGCCGTGCCGATCCCGCCGATCGAGGTGACCCACAACACCGAGGCCATCGGCAACGTGCTCTATACCAAGTATGTCTATCTCTTCGAGGCGTCGGGCCTGATCCTGCTGGTCGCCATGATCGGCAGCATCGTTTTGACCCTGCGCCAGCGCGAGGGCGTTCGCAAGCAGTCGATCGCGCGGCAGATAACCCGCAAGCGGGACGAGACCATCGAGGTCAAGGACGTCCCCTCTGGGTCGGGAGTCTAGCCATGCTCGAGATCGGCCTTGCTCACTATCTCTCGGTCGCGGCGATCCTCTTCACCCTGGGGATGTTCGGGATCTTCCTCAACCGCAAGAACGTCATCATCATCCTCATGTCGATCGAGCTGATGCTGCTGGCTGTGAACATCAACCTGGTCGCCTTCTCGGTGCACTTGGGCGACCTGGTGGGGCAGATCTTCGCTATGTTCGTGCTGACCGTGGCGGCCGCCGAGGCGGCGATCGGGCTTGCCATCCTGGTGGTCTACTTCCGCAACCGCGGCTCCATCGCGGTTGAGGACATCAACATGATGAAGGGCTGAGCGGATGGAAGTCGCCGTCGTCCTGTTGCCGCTTCTGGGCGCCATCATCGCGGGCTTCTTCGGCCGCCTGATCGGCGACCGGGCGTCCGAGATCGTCTCCTGCACGCTGATGGTGGTGTCCGGCGTCCTGTCAATCTTTGTCTTCATCAACGTGGCGCTCGGCGGCGACACGCGGGTGACGGAGATCTTCACCTGGGTGAACTCGGGTGAGTTCGAGGTCTCCTGGGCGGTGCGCGCCGACACCCTGAGCGCGGTCATGATGCTGGTGGTCAGCAACATCTCGGCGCTGATCCACATCTATTCGATCGGCTACATGTCTCACGACAAGTCGATCCCGCGCTTCTTCTCCTACCTCAGCTTCTTCAC
>CALJXB010000019.1 GCA_937974415.1 uncultured Kiloniellales bacterium | reverse complement strand
ACCATCGAGTGGGAGTAGGGCGCTAGTGGGACTAGGGCGCCTGACGGCGGCGTGCGATCTTCGCCGCTCCGGATGGCATCCCCACGTCCCCGGCCGGGCGCTCGGCGCGGGCCTGGCCGCTCTGCTTGCCCTAGCGGCCCTCGCCCTGCCAGCCCCCGCCCTGGCCGATCCCCTGGCCGACGCCGTCTTCGAGGGGATTGCCGAACGGCTGTCGTTGATGAAGTCGGTGGCCGCTTGGAAACGGGGCCAGGGCGTTGCCGTCGAGGACCGCGCCCGCGAAGCGGTGGTGCTGGAGAACGCGACCGCCGCCGCTGCCGCCGCCGGGCTCGACCCGGCCATGGCCCGGCCTTTCTTCGCGGCTCAGATCGAGGCCGCCAAGGACGTCCAGCGCTGCTGGATCGGCCGCTGGGACGCCAACGAGGCGCCGCCGCCCGAGGGCGCGCCAGACCTCAAGACGGAGATCCGCCCGGCCCTGCTGGAGCTGGACCGCGCCCTGGTGGCCAGCATCGAGGCGGCGCTGGCCCGGGACATCGCCTTCGACCAGGCGCGCGCGGCCGACTACGCTGCGGCGGCCGACGTCGAGTGCCTCTCGGCCGCGCGGCGCGACGCCGTCTACCGCCGGCTCGGGCAGCTGCGCCTCGCCGAATGAGTGGGCTGGCCCGCCGGCGCTTGGATTCTGCGCTAATTCCGCCGTCGGCGTTGCCACAGGGAAAAGAGGTCGATCCAGACGACCTCGACGAAGATGGCGAAGAGCAGGATCGAGAAGCCCTCGAAGCCGAGCTGATAGCCCGCCGCCAGCGCCACCCAGAACACCGCGACGGCGGAGTTGATGGTGACGAACTGGTGCATGACCGGGCCGCCGAACATCGCGTCCCTCCCGTTCTTCCTGCGGTCCCGCAATCTCGGGGGCCACTCGGGCGTTCAAGCTTAAAGCAATTTCCCGGCCTGCGGAACCGCGCCCGCAACAACCCGCCGTGGCCGCCGCGCCCCGCCGCTCCGGCGCCCGCGGCCCCGAGTCCGGCACGAAGTTGCCATTGATTCGCCGCAAATGTTCTCTATATGTACAGCATGTGCAAGATCACCCATAACGAAGAGCACGACGAGGTGAAGGAACGGCGCTGTCTCATGTGTCGCGAGGCCTTTGCCAGCTCTTGGCCCGGCGAGCGCATTTGCCGGCGTTGCCGGTCTTCGGCGGCCTGGCGGCAAGGCTGACGAGAGGGCTGACGGGGGAACTGGCGGCCGGCGGGCAAGGTCTGGCGGCGTCCCGCGACCGGCGGGGCGCAAGGTGGTTTATTGTGCGCTCTCGGCCATGAAATAGGGCCGTCTCTTCCGCATTAACGTCTTAGTCACCTGACGCTGATAGCTCTGGCGAAACGGCCGGAATTCGCGGCCGGCACCGAACCGGAGAGGGATCAGTATGGGTGTGACGCCGATCGGCCACCCGGCTTTGACGCCAGCGGACGTGCGGGCCATCGCCGCGCACAGCGCCGTGTTGGTAGACGAGGGTTTTGTCGGCGCGTGTCTGCCGGTCGAGACCGAAGACGGCGAACTGGTGGTGGCGCTGATCGGGACCGACGGCGAGACCCTGCTCTGCGCCTTCGGCAAGGACCAGGGCTGGTACTACGTGACCGACCCAGAAGGGGTGCCGCTCGCCCAGGGCCGCCTGATCGACGAGGTGCTCGAGATCCTCGACAAGCTGCCCGAGGAAGTCGGCCTGTCCAGTTCCGCAGCCTGACGGCCCCCATATCCCAACAGACAGTCATGTGTGGCGGGTGACCTGCCCGAGGCCGGGCCAGTGCGGTCGGGTCGCCACGTCCTTGCTGCCGCAGCCCGAGCAGCGCATGCGCGCGCCGACCTCGGGAACCGGATAGCCCGGCCCCAGCTCGGCTACCAGGCGGGCCGTCTCGACCACCGCATTGTGGCTGCAGCGGTTGCACCAGCAGAACACCTGAACCCCGGCCCGGGCCAAGTCGCCGAGCTTGCTGGCCCTGAGCCGCCGCTCCTCGCCGTCCAAGAGTCCGCGCTTGATTGCCGCCATGACCCCGTCAGCCCATGTCTATTCTCGGTGCGTCTTTTCTCATGGGCGAACATACCAGGAACAGTCGGACGCTTCAACACGGCCGCGGCGCTTCTGGCGCTGACCGCGGGATGCAATTCGAAGATCCCTTCGGATCCCGCGGCCGAAGCGTCTTGCCGCGAGGAGGGCTTCGATCCGGGGACCACCGAGTATGCCGACTGCATCGAGAAGCTCTCCGGGTCCGACTAGAGCGGGATGAGGCCAGATTGAACCGGCGCCGTCGCCTCCGGGTTGTGTCCGCCCGCCGCCGGCGGCCCTGGGTGCGGCTGCGCCCGGCGGGCAGCGGTCTATGACTTCTCGTCGGCCAGAAGGTCGGCCACCTTCTTATAGCGGCTCATGTCATAGACCCCCGCCTCGATCGGACTGGTGCGTCGCATGTAATCGACAAACCACTGAAAATTCGCCCAGATATCGGGATGGGTTCTGGGCAAGCCGTAGCGATCGACCACCTCGGAGAACTGCTCGGGGCTGCGCGCGCCATGCAAGGCGTCGGCGAAGGCCTCGACCCCGTCCAGGGGCACGTTGAACATGAAATTCGGGTAGCTGCCGATCAGGCCACGGACGGCCGTGAGCGTATCCCTGTCATGCTCGCGACGTTTTTCTTCTTCGAACATGAACGCGACATTGGTGTGCGCCTCGTTTCGCACCAGCGTATAAGCCAAGTCCGCGGCGGGGTCGCCGGTATCGATGCGCAGGAAGCTGACGTCCGGCATGAAATCGACGAACCGCATGCCGTCGAGCGAGGCCGGTTTGGAGGTCAGAGTCTGCAGACTCGCGTCGGCCCGGCGCTCCGCGGGACCTGCGTCGGCCCGATGACAGGGCGGCGCGGCGCAACGGTTGAGCACGTCGCGCGGCCCGGCCAGCGACTTCAGGCGTGCAGTGACGAGCGAGACGAACTCGGCTTTGGGGTCTGCGGTCCGGTACTGAATCCGCACCGGGTGATCCTCGTTGACGATTGTATAGGTTTTTCTGACCCGGTTTTGGGCCTTGCTGCCAAGGTACCAGGAAGCGCGCATCGACGTCCGGGCCTGGGGCGGCATGAAGTGCAGGAAATTATCCTCGCCCTCGGAGCGGATCAGATCGAAGTAGAACCGTGTCTCGACCTGGGTGGCGAACGCCCCGAAAACGTCGAAATTAACGACCAGCAGATAATAGCTGCGCTCGAGCAAGGGGTAGTCCATCACCCAAAGGGTCTTGGGGACGGCGCCCACGAATCCCTTGGTCACCATCGCATTGTCGAAATTTCTGAAGACGGTGAGCGCGGCATTGTCATTGACGCCATCGCCGTCCCAGAGGTCTTGCAGTGACGGGCCCTGGGGCTGCCGACCGCGATAATGCCGCCCTCGCAGAAACCTGTAATTGTTGCGCTCGGATTTCCGATGATCCCAGTCAAAGGGCAGCTTCAGTAGGCCTTCGTGCTCCGGAACCAGGACCAGGTGGGGCTGAATCTCGGCCTGGTAGGCTGGATCGGTGACGGACAAATCCGCGTCCGGGTCCTGAAATACGACAAAAAATCGATCGTCGATGACATTGGTCGCGACTTGCCCGGCGCAGACCGGGCCGCGGATGAAGTTCCTCACAAAGAACTCGCTGGAATCGAGCATGAAGCGGTAGCGCGCAGGCGCCGGGATCGCGGCAAAAGTCGCAAACGGATTGATGGCGTTCTCGCGCGAATAATCCGGCAGCGCCGCGACATCCCAGTTCGGTGCCAGGAACAGCGCCTCCAAGCGGGCCATCCTCTCTTCATCGAGCGGATAGGCCATGTGAGTCTTATGAACGATCGTACTGTCGACTTTCCTTAAGCGGTAATACAGCGCCTCGCCCGGATCGTCATTCGGGCGCACCGTGGCGATAATCCGGATCGGGTTCCCCGGCGGCGTGCTGGAGCGCACCAGCTCGAAGAAATTGCCCGTATCCAGATCCGCGAAATAGAGATGGGCCGCAAACAGGTGCTCGTACAGGTACCGGGAAACCAATCGGTTCCTTAATTCCGAACGGTTCAAGAATGTCTCCCATTGGCGGATCTGCGCTTGTTCGGCCGGCCCGGGCGCCGAAGGCTTTGCGTCGATTACCGCGCCTTCGCGGATCCATTGCCGCAGTGTCCGGTACTCGCCGTCGGTCAATCCCGTGATCGCGAGGGGCATGCCCTCTAGCGGTTTGTCGTACGCATAGTTCGCGAACTCCCCGGGCGCGGGGCAGACATTCTTGCGATGAAAGCCGAGCTCGATCTCTTCTGGCACCGGCGCGTTGGCTGCCAGCGGATTCGACCGGCCCAGCTCTATCATGTGGTAGAGCAAGGACTGTTTGAGGTTGTCGTCCAGCGCGCCGCCGTGGTCGTTGAGCGCCGAGAAAAATCCCTTCTGACGCCACCCGGCAGCGCTCTGGGCGTCGCTGAACAGCCGCGTCGGTGCCATGTCTGTCAAGCGCGTGCGGTCATAAACGGGTTCTTTGCTCGCGCCGCGCAGCAGCCCTTGCGCGGACGTCAGGATCAACTGGCACGGGGCGTCATAGCAGGCATGACACGCGACGCATTTTCGCTCGATGATCGGTTTGACGTCTCGGCTGTAAGAGTAAGTCTGGGCCGTCGCGACCGTGGGTCGACCGCCCGTTTCGTCGCTTGTCGCCGGCTGCGCCCAGCTCACAACCAGTGCCGTCATGGCGGCGACGGCCGGGACTTGGAACCGTTGCATGATTAATCGCATCCTGCCTTCCGCGAAGCGGGCCTCGTTATGGTCGATGAGATGAGATCGGCAATATCCAGCGCGGCCCGCAATTATTCGGTGAATCCATCCTCCAACTCTGCCTCCCTGCAAATTCACTAGCATTCGAGCTAGCCGCCGGAGTCCTTGGCGGAACCCTGCTTGAAAGTCGCCAGACGCCGTTCCTCGAGCCGCCTGGCGGGCCGGCTGCCCGGGTCCGATCGGGCTAGGACACGATCTGCAAGCGTCCTTCGATGGCGCTCAGGGCGTCATCCAGGCAGGCCGCCTCGGCGAGGCGGCGATGGTTGCGCAGCACCAGGTACTCCACCGCCTGGCGCGGCGGGGACCAGCGCTTGGTGAAGGTATAGAGCGGCCCTTCGTGGCTGTGGCGGAACACCGAGAAGGCCGCCGGGCCGCCGTCCTGGTCGATGGCGTAGTCGCGCCACTCGCCGCGGGCCACGCGGCGGCTGTACAGGCTCAGGAGTTGGTGCAGTTCGGATCGGGTGAAATGAAGCGCGCGGTTCGGAAATCGCCCGGTTGTGTATCGTGGAGGCCTTCGCGTGGCTCGTCGCGATGTCAGAGAATAAACTTTGCCCATCTTTGTCCGCGGCAGTTTCGGTGCAGTTCCTGCGATTTAGAACCATAGTGTTCCCGAAAAGGGCGCGCCAGTCCAGTCGGGCGTCGGATCGGGGTGCCCGAGGAGGAGGCTGGCGGCGCGGCCTCGCATGGCCGGCGCTTTGACGTTGACCGGGCCGGCATGCTTTGTCAGTAAAGACGCGAGCCGGCCCGCCCCTTGTCAGGCGCCTCCCCGGGGCTGGGGCCGACATAGCAAAGATAGTCCAAGACAGGAGAGCGACCATGGCCGCGGAGACGCCCATTTGCGATTTCGGCTGGAAGGCGCCGGACTTCCGTCTCGAGGGGATCGACGGCCGCAGCTATGGCCTGGACGACGTGCGCGGCGCCAAGGGGACCCTGGTCATGTTCATCTGCAACCACTGCCCCTATGTGCGCTCGGTGATCGATCGTATCGTGCGCGAGGTGGCGGAGCTGGAAAAGGAGGGCATCGGGGCGGTCGCGATCATGTCGAACGATACCGAGGCCTATCCGGCGGATTCCTTCGACAACATGAAGCGCTTCGCCGCCGAGAACCGCTTCAACTTCCCCTACCTGATCGACCGCACCCAGGAGGTCGCTCGCGCCTACGATGCCGTCTGCACGCCGGATTTCTTCGGCTTCGACGCGGACCTCGGCCTGCAGTACCGCGGCCGCCTGGACGAATCCAGGCGTGAGGCGGTTCCCGGTGCGCGCCGCGAACTCTACGAGGCCATGGCGCAGATCGCCGAGACCGGCGAGGGGCCCAGGGAGCAGGTCCCCTCCATGGGCTGTTCCATCAAGTGGCGGGCACCCACGGAATGATGGGACGGCGTGACGAGGCGGCCTCGTGAGATCGCAAGAGCGGCCGCGGGGTGAGCGGGGCCGGGCCTATCGGGGCTTGCCCTGGGGGCCGGTTATCCCATATGACTGCCGCGCAGATCCGACAACCGAATCCGAGCCGGTGCCGTGGCCGATATCTTTCGCGAAGTAGAGGAGGAGCTCAAAGCCGACCGCGCGAGCGCGCTGGCGAAGAAGTACGGGCCCTACGTCATCGGCTTCGCGCTCGCCATTGTCTTGGGCACCCTGGGCTACAACCTGTGGCAGGACTGGGATCTCGAACGCCGCTCGGAGCGCTCCAACCTCTACGCTGCGGCGCTCGCCCTGGCCGGCGACGGGGACAATGAGGCCGCCGTGGCGGCCCTGGCCGAGTTCGGCGAGCCGGACGGCAGCTACGCCACCCTCGCGACTTTCGAGCGCGCGCGCCTGCTGGCCGACGACGGCCGGCGGGACGAGGCCTTGGCCCTCTGGGCGGGCCTGGCCACGAACGAGGCCGCCGGGCCCGCCTTGCAGGGCGCGGCGCGGCTGTTCTTCGTCATGCACCAGATCGACGACGGCGACCCCGGCGAGCTGCGCGTCATGCTGGAGCCGCTTTTCGCGGTGGGCAACGGTTTTCGGCCGCTCGCGCTGGAACTCGACGCCATCTTGTCGCTGCGCGAGGGCGACCGGGCCAAGGCGCGCCAACTCTATGCCGAGATCGCCGACGACCTCACGGCTCCGCCGGGCTTGCGGGCCCGTGCCGCGCAGGTGCTGGCGTCGCTGGGCGAGGGCGCGGGGCAATGAAGGGCCCGAGGATAGGACCGGAGGCGCTGCCGGCCTTGGGCCTGGCCGGACTCCTGGCGCTTTCGGGCTGCGGTACCTTCTTGGGCGAGGGAGAGACCGACAAGCCCTTGCCGGGTAAGCGGATATCGATCCTGGCCGTCGAGCGGGGCTTGAGCCCGGACCGCGCGATCACGGATCTCGAGGTGACCCTGCCGCCGCCCTACGTCAACGACGCCTGGTCGCAAGCCGGCGGCACCTCGGCCCATGCCATGTATCACCTCCAGCTGGGCGACGAGCCGAAGCGCAAGTGGAGTTCCGATGTCGGCGAGGGCTCGGGCGACGACCGGCACATCCTGGCCCAGCCGCTGATCGTGGACGGCACCGTCTACACCATGGACGCCCGCTCGCTGATCACCGCCTTCGACAGCGAGACCGGCCGCCGCGTGTGGCGGACCGACATCGAGTTGGACGAAGAGGACGGCGGCTACTTCGGTGGCGGCCTGGCCTACGAGGACGGTCGCCTCTTCGTCACCACGGGCTTTGCCATCATCTTCGCGCTCGACGCGACATCCGGCGAGATTATCTGGCAGCAGCGGGTCACGGGCCCGATGCGGGCCGCCCCGGCGGTCAGCGGCGGGCGAGTCTTCGCCACCACCCTAGACAATCGAACCTTTGCGCTGGCCGCCGACAACGGGCGCCGGCTCTGGGAACACACGGGCGTCCAGGAGATCGCCGGCCTGCTGGGCGGCGCGAGCCCGGCGGTGGCCGGCTCGGTGGTGGTCGTGCCGTACTCCTCCGGCGAGCTGCACGCCCTCCTGGTGGAAAACGGGCGCGAGCTGTGGAGCGATGTCCTGACGCCGGTGAACCGCTTCGACCCGGTGTCCAACCTGGCCCAGATCAAGGGAATGCCGGTGATCGACCGGGGGCTGGTCCTGGCGATCAGCCATGCCGGGCGCATGGTGGCGATCGATCTCAGGCGTGGGGTCAGGGCTTGGGAGCTGGAGGCCGGCGGCGTCCAGATGCCGTGGTCGGCCGGCGACTTCATCTACCTCTTGACCACCGAGTCGGAGGTCGTTTGCGTGGTGCGCCAGTCCGGCCGGGTCCGCTGGGTGCAGGCGCTGCCGCGTTTCGAGGATCCAGAGGAGCTGGAGGGTCCGATCGGCTGGTTCGGGCCGGTGCTGGCCGGCGACCGCCTGATCGTGGCCTCGTCAACCGGCGATGCGATCTCGATTTCCCCTTATACCGGCGAGCTGCTGGGCCGTATCGCCCTGCCCGGCACGCCCACCGTCGCGCCGGTGGTGGCCGATAACACCCTCTATGTCCTGACCGAGGACGCCAGCCTCGTGGCGATCCGCTGACGCCGCGGGCCGCCCTCGCACCGCAACCGTCACGCAGCGCCATGTCCGAGACCGTCGCCATTGTGGGCCGGCCCAATGTCGGCAAGTCCACCCTGTTCAACCGCCTGGTCGGCAAGCGCCTCGCCCTGGTGCACGACGAACCGGGCGTGACCCGGGATCGCCGCGAGGGCGAGGGGCGCCTCTTCGGTCTCGCCTTCCGGGTGATCGACACGGCGGGCTTCGAGGATGCCAGGGACGGCTCCCTCCAGGCCCGCATGCGTGCCCAGACCGAACGCGCCCTCGACGAGGCCGACGTCGCCCTGCTCTTGATCGACGCGCGGGCCGGCCTCACGCCGATGGACGAGGTCTTCGCCCAGCTGCTGCGCGAGCGCGGGCGGCCGGTGGTGTTGGTGGCCAACAAGTGCGAAGGACGCCAGGGCGAGGCCGGGCTGCTCGAGGCCTACAGCCTGGGCCTGGGAGAGCCGGTGCCGCTCTCCGCCGAGCACGGATTGGGCTTGGTCGAGCTGGAGGAGGCGATCCAGCCCTATCTCGGGGAGCGCGAGCCGAGCGAGGCGGGCGAGGACGAGACGGCGGGCGAGGCGGACGCCGAGCGGCCGGCGGGTCCGCTTCATCTGGCAGTGGTCGGCCGGCCCAACGTCGGCAAGTCAACCCTGGTCAACCGGCTGATCGGCGAGGAGCGCCTCCTGACCGGCCCCGAGGCCGGCATCACGCGCGACGCGATTTCCGTGCCCTGGCGTTACCGGGGGCGGGAGCTTCGCCTGGTCGACACGGCGGGCCTACGCCGGCGCGCCCGCATCACCGAGCGGCTCGAGAAGATCTCGGCTTCCGACAGCCTGCGCGCCCTGCAGTTCGCCCAGGTGGTGGTGCTGATGGTCGAGACCGAAGCCGAGGCGCCGCTCGAGAAGCAGGACCTCACCATCGCCCGGCAGATCGTCGACGAGGGCCGCGCCCTGGTGATCGCCCTCAACAAGTGGGACGTCTGCCAGGACCGGGAAGGCGCCCTGCGCGCTTTGCGCGACCGGCTCAAGCGCTCTTTGCCCCAGACCCGCGGCGTGTCGGTGGTGCCGGTGTCGGCGCTCCGGGGCGAGGGCTTGGAACGCCTCATGAAGGCGGTATTCGCGGCCTACGAGGTGTGGAACCGGCGGGTCCCGACGGCGACCCTCAACCGTTGGCTCGCCGAGGTCATCGCCCATCACCCGCCACCGGCGGCGGGCGGCCGGCGGATCCGGCTCAAGTACATCACCCAGGCGCGCACCCGCCCGCCGACCTTCGCC
>CALJXB010000018.1 GCA_937974415.1 uncultured Kiloniellales bacterium | reverse complement strand
GCGCCGCCGATGAGCAGGCCGGTCACGGGCTGACCCAGGCCGGTGGCCCGGCCGCCGGTCGCCCGCCAGAGGGCCAGCGGCACGAGGAACAAGGCCGGGGTCGAGAGCTGGCTGAGGGTGGCCCAGCCGGCGGCCAGGCCCATCTCCTCGAAGCCGCGCAGCGGCAGCCAGAAGAGCCCCCACAGGGAGGCGGCGAAAATGACGACCAGGATCGGGCCATGGCGGGCGTGGATCACGCTCGAGGTGCCTCGCTCAAAATCCGTTAGGCCGTCTCCCGTCGGCTCCGCAGCACCGCCGGGTTATCGCAACGCGGCCCCACGGCGCGACGGCTATCGCGGGTCATGCCCCGTCAAGATGTCGTGGATATGAAAGGGCCAGGCAACCGCGATCATTGAGGCCTCCAAGGGCAACTGGTCCCTGCCGGTCTCGGATCCGGCCAGGGTCTGCCCCTTCGTGTAGTAGACCACCCCGGTCCCCAAGCCGAGGACCAGGTAAATGACAAAAAGAATCGTTGAGAATTGACGCATCGTGGGCCCACCTCCCACTATTAAGGATAACACATTCGGAGCGAGTCGGGCATACCCGCCGGCTCGAAATCTTCGAAAATCGAGCCAAATCGGCTTGCGGCGAGGCGGCTGGAGAGCCTGGCGGCCTGCAGGCGGGAGGTGAGGCGGGCCGGGCCGTGGCCAGACGATCGCGCGAGACGCTCAGCCCGAAGGGCCAGGGGCGATGTTGCTCTCCTCACCCGACTTTTCGCTCTGTCTGTCTTTGCCCTGGGCGTAGGTTCGCGCTGCCTGGATCAGGAACTCGGCCAGAAGCTGTGGATCGACATGGCGCCAGATCTGCTAATGCAACTCATTCGCAATACAGTGGCGCATATCGATGCTTGCCGCGATCGGCGAAGGCTTAGGCATTGCTAAGCGCGCCGTGAATTGCCCCGTGGATTGCCCCGTGGACCGCCGCCGTGGACCGCCGCCGTGCGCTCACTCGGCGGCGGAGCGGGACCAGATCCCGGTGCCGCGAAAGGCGACCAGGAACGACAAGAGGGCGAGCGCCGAGGCGGCGATCATGAAGCCGACCATCGGGAAGGGCGTGCCGTTCTGCCACATGCCCGAGAGCTGCGCGAAAACGGCCGCGGTCAGCATCTGCAGGAACCCCGCAAGGCCCGAGGCGGCGCCGGCGGCGCGCGGCTCCACGCTGATGGCGCCCGCCATGGCGTTCGGCACGGAGAAGCCGTTGCCGATGGCAAGCAGGATGCACGGCCCGAAGAGCGCCCAGGGCACCCAGCCGAAGAGCGTTATGGCCAAGAGGCAGGAGAGCGTTGCAAGCACCGCCAGGCTGCTGCCGATCACCACCATGCGCTCGACCCCGACGCGCTCCGAGATGCGCCCGGCGACGAAATTGCCCAGCATGAAGGCGAGCGAGATCACGATGAAGAAGAGGCCGTAGGCGCTGGCCGAGCGCTCCATGACCACGATGACCACATAGGGTGCGGCGGCGGCGAAGGAAAAAAACGACGCCAGACAAAAGGCGCTCTGCAGGGCGAAGCCGCAAAACGCAGGATTGCGCAACAGTTGCCCGAAGGTCGCGAACATGCCGGCGAGGCCCGGGATGCCAACCCGCTGATGGTGGGTTTCCGGCAAGCCGGTAATGACGAGCGCCGTGACCAGGACCCCGACCAGCCCGCAAAAGGCGAAATTGGCCCGCCAGCCGATCCAGTCGTTCAGATAGCCGCCGATCGCCGGCGCCAGCATGGGCGCGATCACCATGGCCATGGTGATATAGGCGATCATGCTGGCGGAGCGCTCGCGCCCGTAGAGGTCGCGGATGATGGTGCGGGTGAGGGTGAGGGGCGCCGCGCCGCCGACGGCCTGGATCATCCGCCCAAGGATCAGGACCGCGATGTTGGGCGCGAAGGTGCTCACCAGGCTGCCGATCAGATAGAGGATGAGCCCGGCCACCAGGGTCGGGCGCCGGCCGAAACGGTCGGAGACGGGCCCGTAGACCAGCATCGAGACCGCGATGGCCCCCGCCGACAGGCTGAAGACCAGCTGGGCGAGGGAGCCCGACACCTGCAGATCGGCCTGAATGGCGGGCAGCGACGGCAGGAAGATCTGGATCGCCAGGGGGCCGAGCGCGGTCGCGCCCACCAGGACGACCAGGAACCACCAGGACTTCGCCAAGTCCTTCACGTATCACCTCGGGTCTTTCAATGGGTTGCCGTGGATTGCCGCGGATTGCCGGGGGCCTGGGTCTTGTCCTATCGCGACCGGTCCCGGCCAGGCAAGGACGGCGAGGAGAAAGTCGCAGGTTCAGGCTTGGTGTGCTGCCTGCACGGAGCCAACGCGGATTTCCGTCGTTAGGTGCAAAGCGAACTTCGGAGAAAAGCGCTTTGGTCGGCAAAGCTTAGCCAGACTCGGACATTCGAGCACCTGATCTGGATCAAGGATACTCGTATCCACGATCACTAATCTGCGGCTAGAGGGAGAGTGCCCGCGGGAATGGACATGGCAATGTTGCAAGTCAAGGATCTCATGAGTCACGAGCTCGAAGTAGTGTCTCCGGACACCCATCTTCACGACGTACTGATCAAGATGAACCGGGCAGGCTATCGGCATCTGCCGGTCGTCGCGAACGACAAGCTCGTTGGCATTGTCACGGACCGGGATCTGCGCCTGGCGGTCAACTCACCGGTTGTCAAGGAGGGAGCTGACCTCAAACGCGAAACGGTCCTTGACGGAGTCCGCGTCGTTGATTGCATGACCCCCGATCCACAATGTGTTTCATCGAACACGCCGCTTCACGAGGTGGCTGATCTTTTGTCTCTCAACAAGTTCGGTGCCATGCCGGTTGTGGACGACGGGAAGCTGGTCGGTATGATCAGCTATGTCGACTTTCTCAAGCATTATGCGGCCAACCGCTAGACTTCGTCTCTGATCAGAGTTTTGCGCTTCCGAGTCGGCTGGCGGAGACATCAATCGGCATGTCCGCTTCCAGGGGCTAAGCAGCCGCTCTGATGCACCCCTTTGAACTTCGCCTGATAGCCAAAAGCCGACTCCGTCGTGCCCTTTTTTCAGAGCCTCGCAGACCACACTCGACCTACGCCCTGGATCGTGGAAAATTGTGACTTGCGTTGGTGGTATTTTGCAGCGAACAGACAGAGTGAAAAGGGCGCCACTATGAAGTGGAGATTACGGGCAGCTTTTTGGGTCGCCTTGCTTGCCGGCTTCTCAATGATGAGCGTTGCGGCATATGGCGAAACCCGATTAAGCATCGGCACTGGCGGCGCCGCCGGGGTCTACAATCAGATCGGAGCATCAATTTGCCGTTTCCTAAGGATGCGACATAGAGATCACGATTTACGCTGCCGGAATGTGAAAAAGGGTGGGTCGGTAGATAATCTGCGGGCGCTACGCGAAGGCACATTGGAGATAGCAGTTGTGCAATCTGATTTGCAGCACCATGCCTACCACGGAGCCTCGGTGTTTGAGGCCGCAGGGCCTCATAAAGAATTACGATCCTTATTCTCCGTCGTCCCGGAAGCCTTCACCGTCATTGCCGGCGCGCGCGCAGATATCACTACGATTAGAGATTTAGAGGGCAAGCGTGTCAATATTGGCAATCGCGGGTCTGGCCAGCGAGTGGCCATGGAAGTTGTGATGGAGTCCTTTGGTTGGACTTTCGAGGATTTCGAATCTGCAACTGAGATCAATTCTGCACTACAGGCTAATCAGATTTGTCGGGGTAACATTGATGCTGCCGTTTACATGGTGGCGCATCCCAATTTGTCGGTGCGCGAAGCGACAGCATCCTGCGATTCAGTTTTGGTGCCGGTGACCGGACCGGAAATCGATCAACTAATTTCTGACAATCAGCACTTCGTCAAAGCGTTGATTCCTGCCGACCGATACGCGGCGAATACGGCTCCGGTGCCAAGTTTTGGTGTAACTGCAACCGTTGTGGCGACGAGTGCGACGCCGCCTGATGTAGTCTACGATGTCGTCAAGGCTGTCTTTGAGAACTTGGAAGAGATGAGAACACTGTTGCCAGTGTTTGCTAACCTCAACAAGGAGTTTATGTTGTCGCCCTATCATGCGGCTCCTTGGCATCCTGGTGCGCTGAGGTACTTCCAAGAGGCCGGCATAATGTGAGATCGTGTTCTTCGACGTTGCAGGAGAGAACAGATTTCGCTTTTGGGTCACCTCCTGCCTATCAGGCTGCCCGGCCGCAACGGCTGCTGCTGAGGCCAAGGCCGCCGTTCCCGTGTGAGAACAGACGTTCCCGGCCCGGACCGCCGGGATCCGTCCGAAAGCAGTCCTGCCGGCTGCACGGCCGGAACGGTGAGGACTAGCCAGGAACCGACATTCCCGGTTCCGACGGCCGGCCCGTCGCCTTCTGATGGACACCGTCGAACCCCAGCGCGCCCAGATCTTGCGCCTCGGCAAGGGCCTTGATCGCGCGAACCGAGTCCCAGTGCGTCCATGGCTTGACACATGTCAAAGCCCCGACGACCAGGCCCTTGCATTCTGAGGCCGGTAGCCCCGAGGGAAGGGCGCACAAATGGAATTACGAGGAAGTCGATGCAGTCCATCTTAGTGCCCACCGACGGATCCGAGGCGGCTGAAAAGGCCTTCGGGGTGGCTCTGGATTTGGCCTTACAGCACGGTGCGACCATCAAGGTGCTGCACGTCCTGCTGCGCAACAAAGAACCCGGAGAGCTGCTGCGCCTGCCTGAGGTGTCGGTCGCCGGCCAGGAAGTGGTGAGAGAATTGAAACGCTTGGAGGAAATGCCGGTGGCTCCGCCCTCGGTCGAACAAATAATGACCAACCCGGACGCCGTCCTCCGACCGGCCTCCGAACTGGTGCTTCGCATGATTGGCGCCCATGTGCTGAAACGGGCGAGCGCGCGAGCGGCCGAGCGGGGATTAGACATCGAGCTGCTGGAGCTTGCCGACTCCGCTCCCGCCCACGCCATCGTGTCCGCCGCCGCGGCGGAAGGGGCCGACACCATCGTCATGGGCATGCGCGGGCTGAGCCTATCCGATATGGCGATCATAGGTAGTGTCTCCCAAGAAGTTTGCCGCACCGCCGCCTGCACCTGCATCGTGGTGCATTGACGGGTGTTGGACCTGGCTTTGCTCTTGAGAACCTCGCCATCACACATGAGAGTGAAGCGGCGCCTCAGATGAGAGTCCAACGTCCCAGGTGGCCGCGACAAACTGCAAGGTCTGCCGGAAGAGCAAAGCCTGCTCATACCCCTATATGAGGTCCATGAGGGTGAATAATCAGGAGAAGGTCCTCCCGAACTTGTAAGAATATTTTGATCGGCCCGTAGTACGCGGACCTGCCCTCGGTGAGTGTCTAACGCGGTCTCAGCGGGTGTCTATCAAGGCCGTTGGATGATCCTCAATCCAACGCCACGAATGACGGCTTCGGGTCATCTTTCGCCGTTCGCGTCTTGCGGCGCGAACAACCGTTCCTGGGCGGTAAGCAGACTTAAACCGCTGAAACGTCGGCTTTTGGGTGCTTTTCGGACTTCTCGGAAGATGGTCGAGAACGGGCGAGACTAACCGATTCCGGCCATTGTGAAGCCGTTGGATGGAAGGCATTCGCCACATCGGCAGCAGATCCAGGCCGCGGTGGGTAGACAACTTGAAGCCTTCAGAATCATATAGTCGCGAACATTCAGTGGAGCTCGGAAAACCGAACCCAACTCACAACCATGCTGAAGCAATGACCGCTCTCTGGAAAATCGCACGCCGGTTCCTGCTGCCGGTAACCATCGGTATCGCCCAGACCCTAGTGATCGGCTGTGCGGATAGTCGGCAAGACCACCGCGACATTGCCGGATCTGAGGATTGTCCCGATGCATCGGCAATGGGGATCGATTGGCCGGCAAAGATCGGCATCGGTGCCTGGGAGCAAGGACCGCCCGGCTGGTCGGCAAATCGTATCGGCGCGCTCGGTCTCGCCTGGTACTATACGTGGAAGCTGCGACCGCTGACGTCCGACGGGGACAACGCCCAATCCGAGTTCGTACCGATGGTTTGGGATGCCGCCCAACTGCGAGACAACCCAAAGGCGCTGACCGATGTATCCGCGTCGGAAGCGACGGTCCTGCTTGGATTCAACGAGCCTGACCGGGCGGACCAGGCGGATATGACCGTTCAGGACGCCGCGGCGCATTGGCCGCAGCTGGTTGCCACGGGTAAGCGGCTCGGCTCGCCCGCGTCCCATCAGAGGGGGGCGGTGGGCCCTGGGGGCTGGCTTCCACAGTTCATGGACACCGTCTCCGCATCGGGCCTGCGTGTCGACTTTATTGCCGTTCACTACTACGCTACGAGCCACGACGTTGCGGCATTCCGAAGATACCTGGAGCGGGTTCATCGCGCCTACGACAAGCCCGTCTGGGTCACGGAATGGGCGCTGGTCGATGCGGACACCTGGGAGGATGGTCGCGCGCGCTACAGTCCCGACGATACGGCCTGCTTCTTCCGTGCCGGGGCCGCGATGCTTGACAATCTCGACTTCGTCGAACGTCACGCCTGGTTTGCCGCCTTCGACAGCGACGGTCGTTGGCATCTCAATACCCACGCAACTGCGTCGGATGGCTCGCTGACCCCAGTCGGCCGGGCAATCGTTGATGCAACGGGTGCAGTACCCGACTGAAAACGCGATGCCGGTCCCGGCCAGGCAAGGAGGGCGAGCAGAACGGTCCGGAGCACGGCAGGCCTCGAGCGCCCTGGGCACGGTCTCGGTTTCCCGGTAACAATTGTCCCTTGGCTAGCAATCAGTGACGGGATCGACCGTGTTGAGGCTCAGCATATTTGGGACGTTTCGTGTCGCCGACGCGCTTGGCAACGAAATTCCCGTCAAGTCGCGAAAGGCCAGGGCACT
>CALJXB010000017.1 GCA_937974415.1 uncultured Kiloniellales bacterium | reverse complement strand
GGCGCGTCGATCCCCGTCATGGTGGCGGTGAGGGTGTCGGCGGGAATGGTGATCTCGGCGATCTCCTCGGCGATTTGCGGCCAAGTCTCGGCCAGGCGCCGATTGACGGCCTCGGCCGCCTCCGTGTCGAGCCGTTTCTTGGCGAACTCCTGCCAGCAGGAGCGGCCGGTCACCGGGCCGTAGCGGGCCTCGAAATCCGCGGCCTCGACCCGCGGCGCCCGGACGACCGGCGGCGGGCCGGCCAGCAGGCGCTCTTGCAGGCGCGCCATGGTGAGCGTGGTGACGGCGATCTGTTCGCCGTGGAACGAGGCCGGTAGGCCGGGCTCCATCATCATCTCGATGTAGTGGGCGATCAGGTGCTCGCCCTGGCTCGCCGGCTGGCTGCCGCCGCAGATGGTCATCCCGAAACCGGACAGCACCAAGGTCCGGGCCAAGAGCGCCATTGCTTCCAGGTCGCCGCGCAACAGGCCCTGGGGCTCGGCGAACAGGCGAGCTTCGTCCTCGGCCAGGAGGGCGAAGGGCGCCCGGCGGTAAGGCACGCCGAACAAGCGGTGGGCGAGCAGCCAGTCGGCCTGGGCGGTCGGGCGGCACAGGCTGTCGCCGAGGCCGGAGCGAATCATGCGAGGCGGGGCGGCTGCGAAGACGTCCAGGTCGACGAAGACGCCGACGGCGCCCTGGGCCTGGATCGACTTCTTGTGGCCGTCTTTGGTGATGGCGGCGTTGACCGAGGTGTAGCCGTTCATGGAGGGCGCGGTGGCGAAGACCGCGTAAGGCTTGCCCGCCTGGGCGCCGGCGTACTTGCAGAGATCGTTGATGGTGCCCGAGCCGACGGCAATCAAGGCGTCGGCCGAGCCGGCGGCCGCGGCGATCTCGTCGGCCAGCTCGGCATCGGCGTGAGGGTGCTCCTGCAGCACGATGGGATCGACCTTGGCGACGGCCGCTGCCGCCCGTTCGATGCGGCGGCCCAGCACCTCGCGGGTGGTCGGATCGCTGACCACGGCCAGGCGGGGGCCGAAATCGAGGTCCCTCATCAGGTCGGCCTCGCGCCCCTCGAGGCTGCCTTCGACCACCACGGCCTTGGTCGGTACGGCGAGCGCCGGGCCGCCGTCGATATCGGCCAGGGTGCCGCCCAGGAGCTGCTGCAACAGATCGCTCATGCCGTCTCTCGCGAGCTTAACGGTAGAGGGGTCGCAGGCATTCGAACAGCTCCCTGTATTTGCCATAGGCTTGGTCGTAGGCGTCCCTGGCGGCGGGATCGGGCTCGACCACCCGCTCGATCTCGCCGACCTGCGCGGCCGCGGCCGCCAAGTCGGGCCAGGCGCCGAGGGCGACGGCGGCGAGCATGGCCGCGCCAATCGGCGAGGTGTCCTGTTTGGCCGGGATCTCGGCGGGAAGGCCCGTCGCATCGGCGCGGATCTGGGCCCAGAGCGCGGACTTCGCGCCGCCCCCGACCAGCAGGAGCGCGGACACGGGAAGCCCGAGCGCGATCAGCCGCTCAACCACGTCGCGCATGGCAAAGGCGCAGCCCTCGAGCACCGCCCGGGCCATGTGGCCGGTGCCATGCCCGGGCGTCAGCCCGTAGTAGCTGCCGCGCGCCTCGGCGATCCATTCCGGGGCCATGGCGCCGGTTAGCGCCGGAAGGAAGGCGAGGCCGTCGGCGCCCGGCGGGGCGTGGCCAGCGAGCGTGTCGAGCTCTGCGGCATCGGCGAGGCGATGGGCCTTCACGAACCAGGTCAAGGCGCCGCCTGACAGCCAGCCCGGATTTTCCACGAAAAAGAGGCCGCCGGCGTAGGCGTGGGTTTCCACCAGGGCCTGCCGGTCGATCACGGCCTCCGGGCTCAGAGCGCCGACCACCTCGGCGGTCCCCAAGGCGCAGGCGACGCGGCCGGGCGCGGCCAGTCCGGCGCCCAAGGGGTTGGAGAAGTCGTCGCCGGTACCGACGGCTACCGGCAACCCCGCCGGAAGGCCGGCCATGGCCGCGCCCGCCGGGCTGAGGCGGCCGGCCAGCTCGCTCGCTTCGGCAATTTGGGGCAGTCGCTCCTCGGAGATTTCGAAGCTGGCGAGCAGCGTCTCGTCGTAGGCCCGGTGCGCCAGGTCGTAGACCATGGTCGTCGAGGCGAGGCCGTGATCCATGCGGTGCTCGCCCGTCAGGCGCGCGACCAGGTAGGATACCGGCTGATGATAGCGCTCGGCGCCTTGTGGTCCATGTCGCTGGAGCCAGCGAATCTTGGCCGCCATGTGGGTCGCGTCCAGCACGACGCCGGCCCGCTGCAGCACCAGCTCCGGGTCGACGTCGGCGACCTCGGCGACCGCCCGGCGGTCCATCCAGATGAGGGCCGGCGCCAGGGCCGCGCCGTCCCGGCCGACGGCAATGCAGCCGTCCAGCTGGCCGGTGACGCCGAGCGCCCGGACAGCGTCGGGCGCAATCCCGGCGTCGCCCAGCGCAGCCGCGACCGCTGGGCCGAGGGCGTGTTCCCACAAGGCCGGGTCCTGTTCGGCCCAGCCGGGCTGGGGAAACGAAGGCTCGTAGGAAACGGAGGCTTCGCCCACGACTTGGAGGACTTCGTCGCAAACGACCGCCTTGAGGCTCTGGGTGCCGATATCGACGCCGACGTACATCAGGGATGGGGTCCGGTGAAAAGC
>CALJXB010000016.1 GCA_937974415.1 uncultured Kiloniellales bacterium | reverse complement strand
GCGACCTTGCCGCCCGGCTCCCACTGGTCCAGCAGGGCCTCGTAAGGGCCGCATCCGAGCGCCTCGGCCTTGGCCGCGGCGGCCTGGCGAGTGAGCGTCAGAAGTTCGCCGAGCGGCACCAGGGTCGCCTTGAAGTCGTTCGCCGGCCGCGCCTCGCGCCAGACCATCTCGCTCCTCTGGGCCGCCCTGGCGAGCGCCGCCACCAGGTCCGCGTCGAGGGCCGTGGCGTGTCGCCAGGCCCGGCGCATCTCGCGCAGGTTGGCCCGCTGCCAGACCCCCAGTGACTCGCCCTCGGACTCCTCCGCGCCCTCCTCTTCGGCCGCGTCCAGCAGGGCAGCCAGATCGGGGGCGGCGATCCGCTCGTGACAGGCGACATCGAGCGCCGCCAGCTGCTCGCCGCGGGCCTCGGCGCCGCCCCTGGGCATCATGGTCGCCATGTCCCAGTGCAGCACGCCGGCCGCCTCCTTCAGCGCCTCGAGGCTGCGGAAGCGGTCTTCGAGCTCGGCGTAAGCGGTCATGGGGCCTCTCCCTCGGTATCGCGGCGCAGATGGTAGATGACGTAGATCGCCGCCAGGGCAAGCGCCAGGGCAAACCAGGTCAGCGCGTACTGCAGGTGGTCGTTGGCCAGCTCGATCGGGGTTCGCCCGCCCACCGGCCAGCCGCCCGGGTTCTCCGCCGGGCCGGCATCGAGATAGACCTCGCCGATGAGCGCACCGGCCTCCGGGCCGAGCCCGGCGGCCGCGGCCATGGCCGCGGGCTCGACCCAAAACCAGATGTTCTCCTCCGGCTGGTTGTCCGGCTCGAGCCAGGTCAGCCCGCGCCAGCCCGGCCGCCGCAAAAGGCCCGCGAGCACCACGTCCCCTGGCACCTGGCCCTCGGGCCGGCTCGCCGGGTCGCGACGGTCGTCGGGGATCCAGCCGCGGTCGACCAGCAGGATGCGGCCGTCGTCGAGCGCGAAGGGCGTAACCACGTGGAGCCCGACCCGGCCGTCGAAGGTTCGCGCCGCCAGGTAGAGCTCGCGCTCGTGCAGGAAGTGGCCGCCGACGCGCACCGCTTGAAATTCGAGGCCTAGCGGCTGGCTCAGGTCTTCGGGCAGCTCCACGGCCGGCGCCTGGCTACGGTCCTGGCGTTCCTCGATGAGGGAGTCCTTCCACTCCAGCCGCTCGAGCTGCCAAAGGCCGAGGGCAATCAGCGCGACCAAGGTCGGAAGGGTGATGAGGCTCGGCCAGAGAGTCGGCCTGAAGCTCGGACGCGCGCGCCGGGCCTCCGAGCGGTCATGTCCCGGCTGGTCATGTCCGGGGCGCTCATGTCCAGGGCGCGTCATGGGAAATGCTTCAGTCGTAGCTCTCGGTGCCCGACTCGCTCGCCTTGTGATGGTATTGCAAAGCGATCATGAGGCCCTTCGTGGGCCGCAGCAGGGCCAGCGAGCCGGCCAGGATGAGCGGCGGCCAGATCACCACGTGCAGCCACAGGGGCGGCTCGACCCAGGCCTCGAACAGCAAGGCGAGCGGCACCAGGAGGAATCCCAGGATGAAGATGACGAAGACCGCCGGGCCGTCGGCGCTGTCGGCCTTGCCCAGGTTTAGGCCGCAGGCGGAGCAGCGCTCGGCAACGGTGAGAAAGCCGTCGAACAGGGGACCGCGCCCGCAGCGCGGGCACTTGCAGGCGAGTCCAGCGGAAAACGGCGAAACCCGCGGCCCATAGCCACTCTCAGACACCACTCAAATCCTCTCTCGGCTCCGGAAATTCTCACCCGGGCGAGTCCTATATGGGCCGGCGCACCGGCAAAATTAAGAGCCCCAGAGATAGATGCAGCTGAACAGAAACAGCCAGACCACGTCCACGAAGTGCCAGTACCAGGCGGCCGCCTCGAAGCCGAAATGGTGGTGCGGCTTGAAGTGGCCCTTGATCGCCCGGATCAGGCAGACCGTCAGGAAGGTGGTCCCGATGATGACGTGGAAGCCGTGGAAGCCGGTCGCCATGTAGAAGGTCGAGGGATAGATCCCGTCGCGGAAGCCGAAGGCGGCGTGGACGTATTCGTAGGCCTGCAGGGAGGTGAAGAGAACTCCGAGGGCGACCGTCAGGATCAGGCCGTTCACCAGATTGCGCTGGTCCCCCTCGAGCAGGGCGTGGTGGGCCCAGGTGACCGTGCAGCCCGAGAGCAGCAGGATCATGGTGTTGAGGAACGGCACCCCGAAGGCTGGGAAGGTCTCGGTGCCCGGCGGCGGCCAGGTGAAGTCGATGGCCGCAGTGGGGTAGAGCGAAGCGTTGAAGAAGGCCCAGAAGAAGGCCGCGAAGAACATCACCTCGGAGGCAATGAAGAGAATCATGCCGTAGCGCAGGCCGATCTGCACCACCGGCGTGTGATGGCCCTGGAAGGTGGCCTCTCTGATCACGTCGCGCCACCACAGGAACATGGTGACAAGCACCAGCACGAGCCCGACGATCATCACGACCCAGGTGATGTCGTGCATGAACAGAACGGCGCCGAACGCCAGGGTCCCGGCCCCGAGCGCACCGAGCGCCGGCCAGGGGCTGGGCTCGACCATGTGATAGGGATGATCTGGGTGGTGGCTCTCAGCTTCGCTCATGGCCTTGGTCTCACACCGGAGTTAGTTCTCGAGGCGCCCTGCGCCGCTGCCAATAAATCCGTCAAAGATCGGATCCCTCGCCCGGGCCGGCCGCCGCCGGCGCGAGCAGACTCGCAAACGCGCCGTCATCCGCCTCGACCGAGGACGAAGCCTCGTCCGCCCCCTTCGCCCCCTTCGCGTCGTCCGCTTCGTCGTCCGGGTGGCGGAAAAAGGTGTAGGACAGAGTCACGGTCGTGACTTCGTCCAGATTGCGGTCCGAGAGGATCGCCGGATCGATGAAAAAGCTGACGCCCATCTCGACCGCCTCGCCCGCTTCGAGGCGCTGCTCATCGAAACAGAAGCATTGAGTCTTGGCGAAGTATTGCCCGGCCTTGAGCGGCGTCACGTTGAAGGTGGCCGTCCCGCTGACCGGACGGTCGGTCAGATTGACGGCGCGATAAAACGCCAGGCGCGGCTCGCCGACCTGGAGGGTAACGGCCCGCTCGAGCGGCTCGAAGCGCCACGGCAGCTCGGGGTTCACGTCGGCGTTGAAACGCACCGTGATGAGGCGCTCGGAGACCTCCCCGGGCGCCGCCTCGGCCACCTGGGGCGTGCCGCCGTAGCCGGTGACCTGGCAAAACAGGCGATAGAGCGGGACCGACGCAAAGGCAAGCCCGACCATGGCGCAGGCCAGCAAGGAGAGCGCCAAGCCGGTCCTGGCATTGCGGGCCTGGCGGCCCTTGGTGTCGCTCCGCCCGGTCACCGGCTCAACTCCCGCCCATGCGCACGATGGAGACGAAATAGACCAACACCACGAAGGCCAGGAGCGCGAACAGCAGCGTCAGGTTCTTGGCCTTGAGGCGCTTGGCCCGCTCGGCGGCCGCGCGCTCGTCTGGCTCGATCGTGTTGTTCATCGCAGTCGCCGCCCCCATCTCGACCCGCCTCACAGAAGCCCGGCCGGCAGCGACCAGCCGGCCCCGCCGGTTCCTGCGTCGACAATAAGCGCCGTGAACAGCACGAAGAGATAAAGGATCGACAAGCCGAACATCTGGCGCGCGCTGCGCTCGCTTCGCTCCAGATAGACCCGCCAGGCCTGCCAGACGAACAAGCCGCCCATCAGCAGTGCGGTGGCGCCATAGACCAGGCCGGCGGTGCCCAGCAACCAGGGCGCCAGAGTCACGGGCCACAGCAGCAAGGCGTAGATCAGAATCTGGCGCCGGGTCTCGGCCTTTCCGGCGACCACCGGCAGCATGGGCACGCCGGCCTTGGCGTATTCGACGTCCTTGTACAGCGCCAAGGCCCAGAAGTGCGGCGGCGTCCACATGAATATGATGAGGAACAGCGCGGCCGACTCGAGGCTGACACTACCGGTGACTGCCGCCCAACCGATCATCGGCGGAAAAGCGCCGGCGGCCCCGCCGATGACGATGTTCTGCGGCGTGCGGCGCTTGAGCCAGACGGTGTAGACGAAGACGTAGAAACCGTTGGCGAGCGCGAGCAAGGCCGCGGCAACCCAGTTGACGGCGAGGCCCATCATCATGACCGACAGCAGGCTGA
This sequence comes from uncultured Kiloniellales bacterium, assembly GCA_937974415.1. Lineage (GTDB taxonomy): Bacteria > Pseudomonadota > Alphaproteobacteria > Kiloniellales > JAKSDN01 > CALJXB01. Next base: position 9,114 of record CALJXB010000016.1, on the reverse strand, counting down.
GCACCACGCCCAGGGCGAGCGCCTCCGAGGGCTGAACCCGGCCGCCCGGTATGGGCCGCGAGCGGGTCCGCGACATGACGGCATCGATGTCGCGGTCGTACCACATGTTGACGGCGCCCGCCGCGCCCGCGCCGACCGCGATCGCCAACACGGCAACGGCAGCCAGCAAGGGATGGATTTGGCCGGGCGCCACGTAAAGGCCGGCGAAACCGGTAAACACCACCAGCGACATGACCCGGGGCTTCAGGAGCGCGATGAAGTCGGCCACGCGAGACTCGCCGTATGCGGCGCCGTAGGCCGCGCCCGGCGAACCGGCCGTGAGCTCATTTTCCGCCGCAAGCTGGATCGAGTTGTCCGTCACCCTGATCGCCCCTCTCCGCCTCGCGGCCTAGTTGAACCGCGGCAACTGCTCGTGGGTGTGGAATGGCGCCGGCGACGGCACCGTCCATTCGAGCGTTGTCGCGCCCTCGCCCCAGGGATTGGCCTCCACCCGACGCCCGCGCGTGAAGGCGTAGATCACCATCACGAAGAAGAAGAGGGTCGAGAGGAAGGAGATGTAGGCGCCGAACGAAGACACCATGTTCCAGCCGGCATAGGCGTCGGGATAGTCGATATAGCGCCGCGGCATGCCGGCGGCCCCCAGGAAGTGCTGCGGGAAGAAGGTCAGGTTGACGCCGATGAAGGTGGTCCAGAAGTGCAGCTTGCCGGCCCACTCGGGAATCTCGCGGCCGCTCATCTTGCCGAACCAGTAGTAGAACCCGCAGAGAATGGCGAAGACCGCGCCGAGCGACAAAACGTAGTGGAAGTGCGCCACCACGTAATAGGTGTCGTGGAAGGCGAGGTCCATGCCGGCGTTGGCCAGCACGACGCCGGTCACCCCGCCGAGAGTAAACAGGAAGATGAACCCGATCGCCCACAGCATGGGCGTGTCGAGCCTGATCGAGCCGCCCCACATGGTCGCGATCCAGGAGAAGATCTTCACCCCCGTCGGCACCGCGATGATCATGGTGGCCGCCGTGAAGTAGGCGCGCGTGTCGACATCCATACCCACGGTATACATGTGATGGGCCCAGACGATGAAGCCGATGAAACCGATCGAGACCATGGCGTAGGCCATGCCGAGATAGCCGAACACCGGCTTGCGCGAGAAGGTCGAGACCACCTGGCTGATGATGCCGAAGGCCGGCAGGATCATGATGTAGACTTCCGGGTGTCCGAAGAACCAGAAGAGGTGCTGGAACAGGATCGGGTCGCCGCCGCCGGCCGGGTTAAAGAAGGTGGTGCCGAAGTTGCGGTCGGTCAGCAGCATGGTGATCGCGCCGCCCAGAACCGGTAGCGCCAGCAGCAGCAGGAAGGCCGTGATCAGGACCGACCAAACGAAGAGCGGCATCTTGTGGAGCGTCAGGCCCGGCGCGCGCATGTTGAAGCTCGTCGTGATGAAATTGATCGCCCCGAGGATCGACGAGGCGCCCGCCAGGTGAAGCGAGAAGATCGCCATGTCCACCGAGAGGCCGGCTTGATAGTCGGCCGATGATAGCGGCGGATAGACGGTCCAGCCGGTCCCCGCCCCATCGCCGACGAAGGCCGAGCCCACCAGCAGCGCAAAGGACGGCACCAGCAGCCAGAACGAGATGTTGTTCATGCGCGGGAAGGCCATGTCCGGCGCACCGATCATCAGCGGCACGAACCAATTGCCGAAGCCACCGATCAGGGCCGGCATGACGACGAAGAACACCATGATCAGGCCGTGGGCGGTGATGAACACGTTCCACGCCTGCCCGGGGTCGGCGAAGCCGTCGAGCACCCCCACGCCCGGCGACTGTAGCTCCATGCGCATGATGACCGAGAACAGGCCGCCGATCAGGGCCGCCACCATCGAGAAGCACAGGTACATCGTGCCGATGTCCTTGTGGTTCGTCGAACAGAGCCAACGCATTGGGCCCTTGGGGGTGTGATCGTGATGCTCGTGCGCGTGCGCGTGGCCGGTTTCGTGCGCCATGGCTCAGTCCCCCGCAAGTGCCGTCTGATCGCCCGCCGGCCCGGCGGCGTTCGCCGCCTCGGCAACACGAAGGTCGTTCCGGTCCGGCTTCACCGCCGCGAACTCCTCCTGGGCCTCGGCCACCCAATCCTCGAAGGCCGCCTTGGAAACTGCCTTCACCATGATGGGCATGTAGGAGTGACCGGTGCCGCAGAGCTCGGAGCACTGGCCGTAATAGGTGCCCTCTTCGTTGATCCGCACCCAGGTTTCATTCACCTGTCCGGGCACCGCGTCCAGCTTGATGCCCATGGCCGGCAGGGCAAAGGAGTGCAGCACGTCGCTCGCCGTGATCAGCAGCCGGATATTGGTATCGACCGGCAGCACAACCGCGTTGTCGGTGTCGAGCAGGCGCTTCTGGCCCTCCTGCAGGTCTTCGTCGGGCACCATGTAGGCATCGAACTCGAAGCCGCCGTGATCCGGATATTGGTAGCTCCAGTACCATTGCAGGCCGGTCGCCTTAAGGGTCATGTCGGCCTCTTCGACGCGATCGGCGAAGTACAGCAACTTGAAGGACGGAATGGCGATGATGAAGAGCATCATCAGGGGCACCGCGGTCCACAGCACCTCGATCGCGGTGTTGTGGGTGGTCTTGGACGGCGTGGGGTTCCGCTTCTCCGAGAAACGCCACATCACGTAGACCAGCAGGGCCATGACGAAGACGACGATGACAGTGATAACAGGAAGCAGAATGAAGTCGTTGAACCAGTGAATCTCCTCCGCCGTCGGCGAGGCCGCAGGCCGGAAACCAATCTGCCAGTCCACCGGGCCGCCGTCGGCCGCCAGCGCGCGCCCGCCAAGTCCCGCCCAAGCCAGGACACCCGCCACAAATCCCAGCGGCGCAAGCAACAGCTTGTCGATGAAAGCCATGCTTTCAAGACCCCTCGTGCGATAAGGGGCTTGTCGACCCCCCCGGCACCTACGAGAACGGCTCAAGCCCCCAAAAAGCCTCTCCATATCGGCGCGACCGTAACCCAAGTTGCCAGACCCGACAAGTGCGCGCCACAGCCCTTAGGCGGTCCGAGACATGGGTCAAAAAGGGCCGAGATGCAGCCGCCACCGCCGGACGCCGAAGTCGGTCGGCGCGAAGCGGTCGGCCAAACAAGGTTTTGAAAGAGCGGACGCCTCCTCCGCGGCCGCGAAATCCCCATTTTCCGCGAATTTCCTCCCCGGCTTAAGCGATTTGAAACGATTCCAGCTTAAAGAATCTGTGCTGAAAGTTTGGGTTCCCGCGGGTCCGGCACCACAGCAGGCATCCTCCCGTATGAGTGAGTTAGCGAAGTCAGTTGATCGGCAGAAGCACCCGCGTCACGCCACACTTTGTCCCGCGAAGCTGGTTTCCGGGGACGAAGAGGTTGACTGCGAGGTGCTCAACGTCTCGGTGGGCGGTGCCAAGATCCGCATGTGCCAGCCGGTCGAGACCAACTCGCACGTGCGCGTCAAGCTCGGCCGGCTCGGCGAGTTCGCCGGCCGCGTCGCCTGGCGCAACGGCACCACCTTGGGGGTCGAGTTTCAGGACGAGATTGCGGAGATGGCCCGTATTGTCGAGGATATCTTGAGCGCCGAAGCCGACAGCGGCGAACGCCGCGAGGACGCGCGCGCCTCCGTGCTGTGGTCCGGCAAGCTGCGCAGCGCCGGCCAGCTGGCCAATTGCCGCATCGTCAACTTCTCCCTCAAGGGCGTCCAGCTGCTCGCCGAAAAGGAGATCGACTGCGGCCTCGAGGTGATCCTTTGGATCGAGCGGTTCGGCGAGTTCACCACCAAGCTCATCTGGCAGGACGGAGAGAGCATCGGCGTGCAATTCGTCGATCCGCCGAAAACCATCGAGGCTCGCTTCGGCGATTCCCTGCCGATCCTGCGCTGACCGCCGCTCGGGCGCCTGTCCCACCGCCCCCAAACCACCGCCATCGTCGCCTGCGAGGCGCACGGGCCCGGAATACCGGAAACGTGATGGCCGATTCGCGCCCCTAGGGACGTGATTTTGTGGCATGACAGGTCCATATTTGTAGCCGAGTCTTCCGATCCGACGCCCTTGCGCCGATTGGACCTCGCCGATCACACCCCAGTCCGGAGCGCCCCCATGTCCAACCTTGCCACCGCCGACGAGCTATTCTTCCAACGGGCCGGCCTCGACCGGGCACGGCTGGAACGCCTGGTCGACGATGCCCTGGGCGGCGCCGACGACGGCGAGCTGTTCCTCGAATACCGCCAGTCCGAGGGCCTCAGCTTCGACGACGGCGTTTTGAAGGCGGCCAGCTTCGACACCACCCAGGGCTTTGGCCTGCGCGCCATCGCCGGCGAGGCCGCCGGCTATGCCCATTCCAGCGAATTGAGCGAGGCCGCGGTGGGCCGCGCCGCCGAGACCGTCAAGGCGGTGAAGACGGGCCGCGCCGGCGTCATGTCCGAGGCCCCGGCCGGCACCAACCGACTGCTCTACACCGACGAGAATCCGCTCGGCTCGGTGCCCTTCGAGGCCAAGGTGGCGCTGCTCGCCGACATCGACGCCTACGCCCGCGGCAAAGAGACGCGAGTCCGCCAGGTCATGGCCAGCCTGGCCGGCGAGTGGCAGGCGGTCGAGATCCTCAGGGCCGGCGGCGAGCGCTCGGCCGACATCCGGCCCCTGGTGCGGCTCAACGTCTCGGTGGTGGTCGGCCAGGGCGAGCGTATGGAAAGCGGCAGCTACGGCGGCGGCGGCCGGATCTCCTATACCCGGCTGATCGAGCCCGGCTACTGGCAGGCTGCGGTCGACGAGGCCTTGCGCCAGGCCCTGGTCAATCTCGAGTCAGTCGACACGCCGGCCGGCGAGATGCCCGTCATCCTCGGCCCCGGCTGGCCCGGCATCCTGCTCCACGAAGCCATCGGCCACGGCCTCGAGGGCGACTTCAACCGCAAGCAGACCTCGGCCTTCGCCGGCCTGATGGGCGAGCGGGTCGCCGCGCCCGGCGTCACCGTGGTCGACGACGGCACCATGGCCGACCGGCGCGGCTCGCTGACCGTCGACGACGAGGGCACGCCCTGCCAGTCGACCACCCTGATCGAGGACGGCATCCTGGTCGGCTACATGCAGGACCGTCAGAACGCGCGCCTCATGAAGATGGCACCGACCGGCAACGGCCGGCGCCAGAGCCACGCCCACATCCCCATGCCGCGCATGACCAACACCTACATGCTGGCCGGCGCCCATGACCCGGAGGAGATCATCGCGGGCACGAAAAAGGGCCTCTACGCGGTCAATTTCGGCGGCGGCCAGGTCGACATCACCTCCGGCAAGTTCGTCTTCTCCTGCACCGAGGCCTATCTGGTCGAGGACGGCAAGCGCGGGCCGGCGGTCAAGGGCGCCACTCTGATCGGGAACGGCCCCGACGCGCTGACCCGGGTCTCCATGATCGGCAACGACATGAAGCTCGACAGCGGCATCGGCACCTGCGGCAAGGAAGGCCAGGGGGTGCCCGTGGGGGTCGGCCAGCCAACCCTGCTGATCGACAATCTGACCGTCGGCGGCACGGCGGCCTGATTGCGGCCTGACCGCGGCCTGACCACGGCCTGATCGCCAAGCGAAGGCTGCTTCCAGCGGCCTGACTCAGCCTCTTTCGACACCTCGGGAAAAAAATTAGCCCCAGCGGCGATTTAATTGAATCTCGTTAACCTTTTGTTAAGAGTTTGAGCCTTAAATAGGCCTCGGTAACGCTTCCTCTTTTACCTGTACCCTCATACCTCCCCTAGAGAGCCGCGATTCCCCCCAGTCGCGGCTCTCACCCTGTCTGGGGTACGGTTTTCCGCCGAAATTTCGAATTGAGGCGCATTTGCGCCGGGCGACCGGACCGGCTAGGCCCAAAACCCCGGCGACTCCACTAAGATTTAGATACGGTGGCTGAAGCGCTCAGTAGGCGTGGTCGCGGAACAGCGGCTCGAGTCGGCCCTGCCACTCGCCTTCGTAGGACGCCAAGAGCTCCTCGGCCCGGGTCAGGCCGGTTTCGGCGATCTCCAGGACCGGGGCGAGGTACTGGGTCTCGTCCGGCTCGCCCTTGCCGGGAATCGCCCGGCGCTTGAGACCGGCCTCGCTAAGCGCCAAGACCTGGCGCGCCAGATCCCCCACGGTGCCGCCGCGGAACCGAGTTTTGAGGCCCTGGCGGGGCACCTCGGCGCGCAAGGCGGCATGCTCCTCAGGCGTCCAGTCGGCCACCAGGTCCCAGGCTGCGTCGAGCGCGCTCTGGTCGTAAAGTAGGCCGACCCACAGCGCCGGCAGGGCGCAGAGCGACTTCCACGGTCCACCGTCGGCCCCGCGCATCTCCAGGAAGGTCTTCAGCCGCACCTCGGGAAAGATCGTCGAGAGGTGATCGCCCCAGTCGCTGGTGGTCGGCAGCTCGCCCGGCAGAAGCGGCAGGCGGCCGGCCAAAAAATCACGGAAGCAAAGGCCGCTGGCGTCGAGGTATTCGCCGCCGCGGTAGACGAAATACATGGGAACGTCGAGCGCGTAGTCGATATAGCGCTCGAAGCCCATGCCGTCTTCGAAGACGAAAGGCAGGATGCCGCAGCGGTCCGGGTCGGCGTCGGTCCAGATGTGGCTGCGGTAGCTCAGGAAGCCGTTGGGCTTGCCTTCGGTGAAGGGCGAGTTGGCGAAGATCGCCGTCGCCACCGGCTGCAGGGCCAGAGAGACGCGGAACTTCTTCACCATGTCCGCTTCGGACTCGAAATCCAGGTTGACCTGCACGGTGCAGGTCCGGAGCATCATGTCGAGGCCGAGATTGCCCTTGGTCGGCATGTAGGCGCCCATGATCTTGTAGCGCCCCTTGGGCATCCAGGTGATGTCCTCGCGGCGCCACAGGGGCTGGAAGCCAAGCCCGATCAGGCTGATCTCCAAGGGATCGGCGACGGCCTTCACCTGATCCAGATGATCGTGCACCTCGGCGCAGGTTTCATGGATGGTCTTGAGCGCCTCGCCCGACAGCTCGAGCTGCCCGCCCGGCTCCAGAGTGACGTTGCAGCCCTCCTTGACCAGCGCGATGGGGTTGTCGCCCTCGAACACCGGGCTCCAGCCGAACTGGCTGGCCAATCCTTCGAGCAGCGCACGGATGCCGCGCGGGCCGTGATAGGGCAGCGGCCGCAGGTCCTCGCGGGTGAAGGCGAACTTCTCGTGCTCGGTGCCGATGCGCCAGGCGTCGCGCGGCTTGCAGCCGGCCTCCATATAGGTCAGCAACTGATCCCGGCCGGTGATGACTTCGCCAGAGGATTTGGGTGGGGCCGACATGGCTGCGATCGGGCCTCTCTCTAGAACGTGGTTGGTCGATCGGAAATGAACGCGACGCCGAAACGCTGCTCAGGTCTCGCGCATCGCTGGCCGGATTGCCCCATCTCCCAAGAACGCTTGCCAACAGGCAAGCGCAAAGAGTGCCGCCGTATCCGCCCGCAGAATTCGCGGCCCCAGGCCGACCGGCGTAACAAAAGGCAGTTTCAAGAGCCCGTCAAGCTCGGATCGCGCGAAGCCGCCTTCCGGGCCGACCAGGATGGCCCAGGGGTCTTTCCCACCTCCCGTGGCCCCTGCTCCCGCGGCCCCTCCTCCCGCGGCGGCCTGCAGCACCACGGATAGCGGCTCGGCCGCGCTGCGCTCGCTGCACACCAGCAGGCGCCGCTCGCTCGGCCAGTCGCCCATGATGTCGAACAGCGGCCGCGCCTCGCCCACCTCGGGCACGTCGAGGCGCTCGCACTGCTCGGCGGCTTCCCGGGCGTTGGCGACCAGGCGCTCGCGATTGACCCGCGAGACCGCGGTGTGGCGGCTCATCGCCGGCTGCAGGCGCGACACCCCGAGCTCGACCGCCTTTTCGACCAGAAAATCGAGCCGCGCCCGCTTGATCGGCGCGAAGACCAGCCAGAGGTCGGGGCCTGGTTCTTGGTCCCGGCGTTGGTCCTCGACCACCAGGGAGGCCCAGCCCTTGCCAAGCGCGTCCAGGCGCGCCGCCCACTCGCCGTCGCGCCCGTTGAAGACGGCGATCCGGGCGCCCCGCTTCAAGCGCAGCACGGCGCGCAGGAAATGCGCACGGGCGTGGTCGAGGCCGAGAGTAGCGCCTGCCTGGAGCGGCTCCTCGACATAAAGCCGCGTCTCGACCCGGTCCGCCCCATCCGACACGTTTCGCCACCCTTCGCTGAAAGCCTTCAGTCTGCGCGCTTGTCTTTTGACCGAAGCTCCTCAACAGTAATCCCATTCACGTGGGGGTAGTCAGAGATTTGACAATGGAAGGCGGCCGAAATTCCCTGGCGGGCGATATTCCCAGCGATATTCGGGGCGATCACTGGTCGCTGCGCCTGGCGCCCGAGTCGGCGCGGCCCTATCTGCGGCTGATCCGCTTCGACCGGCCGATCGGCACCTGGCTACTGCTGTTCCCCTGCTGGTGGAGCCTGACGCTCGCCGCCGCGGTGGCCGGCACCTGGCCCGACTGGCGCCTCGTCCTGCTGTTCGCCGTCGGCGCCCTCGTCATGCGCAGCGCCGGCTGCACCGTCAACGACCTGGCCGACCGGGACTACGACGCCAAGGTGGCACGCACCGCCACGCGCCCCATCCCCAGCGGCCAGATCACGCCGCGCCAGGCCCTCGTCTTCCTCGCCATGGAACTGCTGGCCGGGCTGCTGGTGCTGGTCCAGCTCAACGGCTTCGCCATCCTCCTGGGCCTCGCCGCCCTGCCCCTGGTCTTCGCCTATCCCTTCATGAAGCGCTTCACCTATTGGCCCCAGGCCTGGCTCGGGCTGACCTTCAACTGGGGCGCCCTCGTGGGCTGGGCGGCGGTCACCGGCGGGCTCGCCTGGCCGCCGATCCTGCTCTACGCCGCCGGGCTGTGCTGGACGCTCGGCTACGACACCATCTATGCCCACCAGGACAAGGAGGATGACGCGCTGATCGGCGTCAAGTCCACGGCCCTCAAGCTGGGCGCGCGTACCCGGCCCTCGCTCGCCGGCTTCTACGGCGCCACCGTGACGCTGCTGGCGGCGGCAGGGTTCGCCGCCGGCCTCGGCTGGCCCTTCCTGCTGGCGGTCGCGGCGGTCGCCGCCCACTTCGCCTGGCAGGTCTCCGGCCTCGACACGGACGA
>CALJXB010000015.1 GCA_937974415.1 uncultured Kiloniellales bacterium | reverse complement strand
TACTGGCAGAGCGGCATGATCTGCTCGCCCAGCAGGCTGACGCAGCGGTCCGAATCGTTGGGGAAGTTGTCGCCGTCGGAGGCCTGGGCCGCGTAAATGTTCCAGTCGCGGGTCGGATAGCGCGCGTGGATCACCTCCAGCGTCTTGTCGAGGGCGGAGCTGACCACCGTGCCGCCGGTCTCGCGGCTGTAGAAGAAGGTCTCCTCGTCGACCTCCTGGGCCTCGTGAGTGTGGCGGATGAAGACGATGTCGATCTTCTCGTAGCGCCGCTTGAGGAACAGGTGGAGCATGACGAAGAAGCGCTTGGCCAGGTCCTTCTCGCGCTGACCCATGGAGCCGGAGACGTCCATCAGACAGAGCATGACGGCGTTGGTGTTGGGCTCCGGCTCCGGCTCGAAGCGGTTGTAGCGGATGTCGAAGGGGTCGATGTAGGGGATCGCCTTGCGCCTGCGCTTCAGCTCTTCCAGCTTGGCCCAGAGTGTGTTCAACCTTGCGACGTTCTCGACCGTAAGGCTGTCGCGCGCGCTCATGTCGGCGATTTCCTGCTCGATCGCAGCGATTTCGGCTTGGCGGGGACGGTGCAGCGCGATGCGTCGGCCGAAGGAATTGCGCATGGTGCGCGATAGGTTGATGTTGATGGCGGTGCCGGTCACCGCATAGCCGGCGCGGCGCGGCTTGTATGACTTGACTTCCTTGAGGCTGGTCTTGATCAGGTCGGGCAGCTCCAGGTCCTCGAAGAAGAGGTCGAGAAACTCCTCGCGCGACAGGGCGAACTGGAACTCGTCCTCGCCGTCGCCGCTGTCCGAGGCCTGCTTGCCGCGGCCCTCGCCGCTGCCGCCCTTGGGCTTTTCGATCTTGTCGCCGGCGACGAACTCCTTGTTGCCGGTGAAGACCTGTTCGCGCCGCCCGCCACTCCTCGCGTGATGGAACCGCGGCTCGCCGATGCCCTTGGTGGGGATCGAGATGGTCTGGCCCCCGTCCACGTCGGAGATGCTGCGGTCCTTCAAGGACTGGTTGACGACTTCCTTGATCTGGGCGCGGGCACGCCTGAGGAAGCGCTGGCGGTTGCCAAGCGATTTGTCCTTGGGGTTGAGGCGTCGGTCGATGAAGTTAGGCATGGCTGGCCTGCGGGTTTTTTCGTGGCCTGAGGTTCGGCCTGGCCCCGTCAACCAGCCTTGTTGACGCGCATGTACCACTCGACAAGCCGGCGCACTTGACGCTCGGTGTAGCCGCGGTCGGTCATGCGGCTGACGAACTCCTGGTGCTGCTGGTCGGTGCTGCTGTCTTTCTTGGTGCCGAAGCTGATCACCGGCAGCAGGTCCTCGACCTGGCTGAACATGCGCTTCTCGATGACCTCGCGCAGCTTCTCGTAGCTGGTCCAGGAGGGATTGTTGCCGCCGTGGTTGGCCCGGGCCCTGAGGGCGAACTTCACGACTTCGTTGCGGAAGTCCTTGGGGTTGGCAATGCCGGCCGGCTTCTCGACCTTGGAAAGCTCCGCGTCCAGCACCTCGCGGTCGAAGACCTGGCCGGTGTCCGTATCCTTGTAGTCCTGCTCCTCGATCCAGGCGTCGGCGTAGGCGATGTAGCGGTCGAAGAGGTTCTGGCCGTACTCGGAATAGGATTCCAGATAGGCCTTCTGGATCTCGTTGCCGATGAACTCGGCATAGCGCGGCGCCAGCTCCGACTTGACGAACTCGAGGTAGGCGTTCTCGGTCTCCTCCGGGAACTGCTCGCGTTTGACCGACTGCTCGAGGATGTACATGAGGTGGACCGGGTCGGCCGCGACCTCCTCGGTGTCGTAGTTGAAGGTCTCCGACAGCACCTTGAAGGCGAAGCGGGTGGAGACGCCGTTCATGCCCTCGTCGACGCCGCCCGCGTCGCGATACTCCTGCACCGACTTGGCTTTGGGGTCGACGTCCTTGAGGTTCTCGCCGTCGTAGACCCGCATCTTGGAATAGCTGTTGGAGTTTTCGTGGTCGCACAGTCGACTGGCGACACTGAAGCGGCTCAAGGTCTCGAGGACCTCCGGCGCGCAGGAGGCGTCGCCCAGCTCGCTCTCGCGCAGCAGCTTGTCGTAGATCTTCCGTTCTTCCGAGACGCGCAAACAGTAGGGCACCTTGACCACCGAGATGCGGTCGAGGAAGGCCTCGTTGTTCTTGTTGTTTTTGAACTGCTGCCACTCGGCTTCGTTGGAGTGGGCGAGGATGATGCCCTGGAAGGGGAAGGCGCCGAAGGTCTCGGTGCCCAGATAGTTGCCTTCCTGGGTGGCGGTCAGCAGGGGGTGCAGGACCTTGATGGGCGCCTTGAACATCTCGACGAATTCGAGCAGCCCCTGGGTCGTGCGGTTGAGCCCGCCGGAGAAGCAGTAGGCGTCCGGGTCGTTCTGGGAGTAGTGCTCGAGCTTGCGGATGTCGACCTTGCCGACCAGCGTCGAGATGTCCTGATTGTTCTCGTCGCCGGGCTCGGTCTTGGCGATCGCGATCTGGCGCAGCTTCGAGGGCATGAGGCGGGCGACGGTGAACTTGGAGATGTCGCCGCCGTACTCGTCGAGGCGCTTGGTGGCCCACGGCGAGATCAGGCCCGTCAGGCGCCGCCGCGCGACGCCGTACTTGTCCTCCAAGAGGTCGGACATGCGCTCCGGGTCGAACAGGCCGAGCGGCGACTCGAAGACCGGGCTCACCTCGTTGCCGGCCTTCAGCGCATAGATCGGCTCGTTTTGCATGAGCAGCTTCAGGCGCTCGGCGAGGGACGACTTGCCGCCGCCGACCGGGCCCAGGAGATAGAGGATCTGCTTGCGCTCTTCGAGGCCCTGGGCGGCATAGCGGAAGTAGCCGACGATGCGCTCGATGGTGTCTTCCATGCCGAAGAAGTCGTGGAAGGCCGGATAGACCTTGATGGTCCGGTTGAGGAATATGCGGCCGAGGCGTTCGTCCTTGGCGGTGTCGATCAGGTTCGCCTCGCCGATCGCTGAGATCAGGCGCTCGGCCGCCGTGGCATACATCGTGGCATCTTCTCTGCAGGCGAGGAGGTAGTCCTGCAGGCTCATCTCCTCCTGCTTTTCGCGCTCGTAGAGCTCGGTGAAGATGTCGAAGACTTCGGCGGTCTGTGCGGACATGGCAGCCTCTCGTGCGCGCTAGGACAAACCAAGATCAAGTGTGAATGAACAAGGTTAATAAGAGTTTAAGATTTGCCGTTCCGTCGCCGCTTGAAGCGGCCTCTTGGCCAGTGTCTCAGGGCGCGGTCGCGATCCGGTTTGTCGCCTCCTTGGGTTGCGGGTCGTCATATCTAGATACGCATGCTGCACGGCTGCTCGCTATGACGGCGGTCACGCCTCAAGCGATTGTGATAAAAAGAGAAATTTCGCCACCTTGGCGCCCGTTTTCCGCCGCGGTTCGTTCCTGGCATGGTCCCTCAGCGGCGCCCACAAGTGGTTGGCAGGGGCCGACAAGCATTGGCTTAGGAGCAATCATCCCGACCCCGAGGCAGCCCAAATGGACGGCCGCCGCAAAAGTTAATGTTGTCGTCGGCGCTGGACGAAGCGGGGGCATATGGGTGTGGGGTTCGTAGGCCTCGGGCGCTTGAGCCAGGTGCGCTTGGAGGAAGGGCGCCCCCTGGGCGCAGTTCGGCTCGGTGATGGACAGTGCGCACCATCGCTCCGACGCCGTCCGTCGGCCCGTTGCCCCAAGTCCCGGGCCGGCCCCGGCAGGGGCCTGAATCGCGGCTCTGCCTGGCGGGGCCGAGCCCCGAATGGCAGCTCAGGAGATCTCATAAGTGTTTGAAATATAGTGTTGACGGGAATTAAATCTACGTTTAGTATTGTCTTAAATAACCATTTAATAGCCGGTCCAATGCGGCCGTGAAGGAGGATCGTTCCATGCAGCTCGAGAAAGCCCGAGAGGTTCAGGCGGCCGGCCAGCAGGCCGGCGCGGCTCGGCGCGGCCAGCTCGTCGCCGCCGCGGTGGCGGCGATCGCCGAGCATGGCCTCTCCAACGTCACCCTGGCCAAGGTCGCCGCCGGCGCCGGCCTGACGGCCGCATCGGTCAACTTCCATTTCAATAGCAAGGAAGCGCTCTTGCTGGCCACCCTGCAGCAGCTCGGCGAGGACTTCGAGGCGGCCATGGCCGCGGTGGCGGAGGCCGGCCGGGAGGATCCGGGCGACGGCCTCTTGGCCCTGGTCGAGGTGATGCTCGATCCCGCGGTGGCCGACCCGGCGAAGGTGCCGGTGTGGTACGCCTTCATTGCCGAGTCCCGCGCCCGCGCCGACTACCTGGCGGTCTGCGGCGGGCTCGACCGGCGCTACTTCGGGCTGGTGTCCGATCTTTTTGCTCGGCTGTTCGATCAGCCGGGCGTCAATGGCGGAGCCAATCCGGACGCGCTCGCCTGGGGCTTGGTCGGCTTGCTGGAAAGCCAGTGGCAGGAGATCCTGTTCGAGGGCGAGGCCTTCGACCGTTCGGTGGCTCGCGAGCTCTGCCTGAGCTATCTGGCGAGCGTCTGCCCGGCCCGCTTCGCCATGCCGGCGCGGAAGAGCGTGCCGCTGGGCGACAAGACCGAAACGCGCGCCGCGAAAGAGCCGCCCGTCACCTTGCCGGCCTGGACTTACGGCAACGCGGAGTACTTCGAGCTCGAGCGGGAACATATCTTCCTGCCGTCGTGGCAGATCGTCGGCCATGTCAACGACATGCCCGAGGCCGGCGACTACATGGCCTTCGAAATGCTGGGCGAGCGCGCCTTCGTGATCCGCGGCAAGGACGGAAACTTGCGCGCCTTCCACAACGTCTGCCGCCACCGGGCCCACGCCGTGGTCATGGGCCAGCAGGGCACTTGCAAGCGTGCCATCACCTGCCCCTACCACGGCTGGACCTACGAGCTCGACGGCCGCCTCAAGGGCGTGCCCGCCGCCGACACCTTCCAGGGCCTCGACCAGAGCGGCTACGGCCTCAAGGCCCTCGACCTGGAGGTGTACCTGGGCTTCGTCTTCATCCGCTTCGCCGGCGACGGCCCGAGCGTCGCCGAACGCCTGGCGCCCTACACCGAGGAGCTGGCCCACTACCGCTTCGAGGACATGGTGCCCATCGACAAGATGTGGAACGAGACCATCGCGGTCGACTGGAAGAACGCCATGGACAACTACCTGGAGGACTATCACTTCATCACCGGCCACCCCGGCCTCGCGGCCCTGATGGAGCGCGACTACGACCGGGAGGTTTCGCCGAGCGGCGCCTCGCGCCTCAGCCATCGCATGAAGGAAGACCCCCAGCGCTATTGGAGCGTCCGCCACTACGAGAAATTGCTGCCGGCCTTCGAGCACTTGCCCGAGGAGCTGCGCCGGCGCTGGACCTACGTCACCCTGTTCCCCAACGTCAGCTTCGACGTCTTCGCCGACAAGATGGACTTCTTCCAGCTGGTGCCGGTCGGGCCGGGCGAGTGCGTTCTGCGCGGGCGTACCTATGCGCTGCCCGACGAGCGGCGCGAGACCCGCGCGGCGCGCTATCTCAGCAACCGCATCAACTGGCGGGTCCAGGACGAGGACAACGCGCTCACCCTCTCGGTGCAGGGCGGCCTCGGCTCGAGCGCCTACGACGTCGGCCTGCTGTCCGACAAGGAGGTGGTGGTGAAGGGCTTTCAGGACTGGATCCGCGACCGCCTGCCGGTCGCCGGGCTGCACAAGGCCCCGCCGGCCGGCACGGTCGCCCAGCGCAACCGGAACCTCGCCGGCGCAGAGATTGACGAGCGTCGATGACGCGAGCGCGCTAGGGCTCGTCCGCCAGCTCGGATTCCACCTCCGGCGGCATGCGGTAGAGGTAGACCGGCGTTTCGTACTGATCCGCCGCCAGCCGCACAGCCGCGGGCCGCCAGCCGGGTACCGGGAAGGCGCTGCTGACCACCAGGGCCCCGGCCTGTAGCTCTCGTTCCAGCTTGTCCCGCAGCCGGCGCATGGCGCCCGGATAGAGATAGCAGACGACGAGGGCGGCATCGCCGAGGTCGGCCGCCAGGAAGTCCGCCCGGCGCAACACCAGGTTTGCACGTGGCCAGAGGCGTAGCGTCAGCCGCGAGGCCAGCCAGGGCAGGGGCGACAGCTCGTAGCCAACGACGGCCCGCTCCGGGAAGCGCTTGGCAAGCGCGATCGCCAGGTTGCCCCAGCCCGAGCCCAGCTCGTAGACCACCCCTCCGGCAGTTGGCGGCAGAAGGCTCCCGGGCGGGCAGAGAATGAAGATTTCGGCGGCCACCCGGGGCGTGGTCGGCACCGGCGAGATCCCGGTGCGGATCGTGTAGCCCAACAAGAGAGCGATGGCCACTAGGACCAAGACGAGAGAAAGGAGAGCGAGAGTCATGATACATCAGTTCGCATCGGCGGTGCTGGCCGGCCTCATCGTTGGCCGCATTGCACAGACCCTGAATCCTCGCACGACGGGCTGCCCCAGGGCGCTCCGGCCGCGCCGCAATGGGTGACGCACCGCGAGGCTTCGGCCGCGCCGCAGTGCCCGTCGCTGGCGCTTTCGATCGGCGTGTTGAAGCGGCTCACGGGTGGTCGCGGTAGGACCTCTGTTCGCCCTGGTCGTCGTAGTCCGGCTCCAGGTCGCGGCCGCCGTGCTCGGTCAGCTCGATGACGTTGCGGTCGGGGTCGCGGATGAAGAGGGAGACCATGTCGTCGCTGAAGCGCGCCGGGCCGCCGGTGATGGCGATACCCATCTCGCCCAGCGCCGCGACGGTCTCGTCGATCGATTCGACCCTGAGCGCCGCGTGGGTGTAGCCGGAATACTTGTCGGTCACGTCCATCAGCATGTTGGTATCCTTTTCAGCCGTGCTCGGGCCGAGCAGGTTCACCACCACGCCGCTCGGGTGCACCATCACCACCGGATGGCCGTCCTCGTAGCCGGCGTCGCGGACCACGGCGAAGCCGAGCCGCTCATAGAACGCCCGCGAGCGCGCGATGTCGCTGATGCGGATGCCGAGATGGTCGACCTGGGTAATCTTCAGCATGTCGTCAGCTCCTTTGAAGGCTGTGGCGAAGGCCGCGGTTCGGTTACGCCTGTCGGGCGCGCCAGGCGAGGGCCGCCTTGGCGCCGTCTTTCGCGAGGATCTCGTTGAAGGCCTTGGATGCGGGCGTCTCGCTGGCCTCGGCCTCGATGCCCAGCTCGAGGGCCTGGTCGAGGGCCCGGCGCAGGCCCATGGCCTCGTAGCTGCGGTTGACGGCCAGCTTGGTAAGGCGCACGGCCACCGTGTCGTTGGCCGCAATTTCACGGGCCAGTGCGAGCGCCACTTTGCGCGCCTCACCCGCCGGCACGACCCGGTTCACCAGCCCCATGTCGTAGGCGCGCTGGGCACTCACCCGGTCGTCGCCGGTCAAGAGGAGCTCCTTGGCCTGTTTGGGACCGGTGATCCAGGGCAGCAGCATGGCAACAATGCCGCTGCCGAATCTCACCTCCGGCTCGCCCAGACGGCAGTCCTCGGCCGCCACCGTCAGGTCGCAGGCCAGCGCCAGCTCCAACGCCCCGCCGAGGCAA
>CALJXB010000014.1 GCA_937974415.1 uncultured Kiloniellales bacterium | reverse complement strand
TCCAACCGCCAGCGCGACCGGTCCTTACGCGTAGACCACCACGATGTCCATCGGCCGGGCGGTTCCGGCGATCTCGATGCCGGCTTGCCGCGGCCGTTCCTCGGGCGGCCGATAGCCCTGTTGGAGCGCCAGCTCGTAACTCGCTGCGTCGCAGACGGCCATCACGCCGAGGTCCTTGTTCGCCTTCTCCAGCTTGGCCGAGAGGTTCACCGCGTCGCCGATCACCGTATATTCCAGACGGGTCTCGTCGCCGACCGCGCCGAACAGGATCCGCCCAGTTGCCACCGCGCCGTTCACGGTCGGGCTGGGCCGCCCCTCTGCGACGCGCTCGGCCTGCCAGTCGCGCGCCTCGCGGAGCGCCTCTTCCAGGGCGGCGAGCGCGTCGGCAGCATAGGTCTCAGACGGCACGGTCGCGCCGAAAGTCGCCATGATGCCGTCGCCCAGGAACTTGTCGATGGTGCCGCCATGCTTCTGGATGACCGGGACCATGCGTGCCTGATACTCGGCCAGCAGGCCGATCACCTCGTCGGCGCTCGCCTGGCCGACCAATTTGGTGAAGCCGCGCATGTCCAGGTTGAGGATTGCCGCGTCGCGCATTTCGCCCGTCCCAGCGCGGATTTCCTGCTCGGAGCCCTTGATCCTGGCGGCGATCTCGGGGTCGAAGAAACGTGACAGCTCGCGCGCCGCCGTCTGCTCGGCCACCGACTGCACCAAGAGGCCCTTGGCCCGCTGCAGGGCCACGGCGATGATGCCGGTCACCAAGAGGATCGAGATCATCTTGTCGAACTCGGCGCCTAGAAGAACCGCATTGGAGGTCATGTAGGTGACGTAGTCGCGCGTGATCATCGTATCGGTGGGATCGATGGCCACCACATAGACGATCATGACGCCCCACCCGGCAGCCGCGACGATGCCCGCCAGCAGCACGTATCGGGCTTCGAACCTGAGAGCGCGCAAGGCGATGAATATGAAGACGTAAAGGATTGTCGGCGCCTTCAAATAGAACGATGCCGGCTGCTGATACTGCAGGTGAAAGCTCCAGATCAACACCATCAGCAGGGTCATGTCGAACACCACCGAAACCGTGAGCGACCAAGCCGGAAGCCGGCTCTTATGGGCCCACAGCAGCCGGATCACGGTCAGCAGGAGATAGATCGCCAGCGCCCAGGGCACGGGCGCGAACTCGGCGTCCTCCGCGAAAGTTTTCGGCGACACCAAATAGAGCGTCCCGAAGGTCAGCACGACGAAGAGCTGAAACCAGCCGATCAGGATCTCGCTCTTGTCCTGCTGGGCGCGGATCTGCTCGCGCACCCGCGTCGGCAGGCTGCCTGCTTCCTCCGTCGCCCAAAGGCCCCTCCAGCTTTCGACCAAGCTTGTCATGACGGCTAGCCCTCCTGCCGTGGGCGGCGCGCGATCGCCGCCGCCCCAATTGCTGTCCGCGTCGTCACAGTGTGTCCGGCCCACAGGGAGGCTTGCCGGCCCACGGCCTGGCGCGCCGCACGTTGGTGGCGTGCTACGCCAAGCCAGCCCGACAAGCGTCGCGGGCTGGATCCGATCGAAGCACAATCGCCCGAGTAGATAGGGCCGCTCAACTCAATTGCCTGACATTTCCTCGTGAGGTCTCCGTGAAGCCGTGAAAGTTCGCCTGTGCTCCAGATACCCCGAAGCGGCGCCAAGCAGGTTAAGTGGCGGTCTTTCTCAGCCAAAAGCTCGCCTCGAAGGCCTCTTCGCCAAGCGGCAGGCCGCCCGCCGCGCCCTCTGCGACCTCCGCGGCCATGCGGGTCGCCACGTAGTGGCTGGCGAAGAGGATCTCCCAGCCGGCCCCCAGGATCAGCTGCAGCACCGCCAACTGCTCGTTATAGCCGCGCCAGTCCCAGTCCGCCGGATAGTCGTCCGGCAAGAACACGTCATGGATATGCACCAGCACGCCAGGCGGCAGGGCTGGCAGGACCCGGCCGTAAAGATAGTCCGCGTCGCTGCCCGGCATGAGGATGTGGCTGGAATCGATCATCAGGAAATCGCCGGCTTGAAGCGCTTCGAACGGCCGCTCGCCGACGCCTGGAACCGCGGCGCGGATCAGTTCGAGCTCCAGCCGCGAGAGATCGGCGCGCGGTGCCGGGTCGATCGCCGTGATCCGGCAGGCGAGGCCCTCGTCGGCCGCCGCGCGGGCGAGGAAGCGGGTCGAGTGGCCCGAGCCGACCTCGACGATCCGCGCGGGGCGCTCCTGGCGCACCAGGGTATAGGCGGCGGCGGCATCGAGGCGAGGAAACCAGTCTTGGGTCCACCGTGGCGCCGGCGGCGGGTCGTCCCCTATGGCACCGAGCGCCGCCCGATACCGGTTCATGCCGTCCAGGAGCGCGCGAAAGCGCCCCTCGGCCTCGGCAAGCCGCTCCTCGGCGGCCGGATAGGGTACCCGTTCGTCGGGTCCAGGCAATTGCTCGGCATAGCGATAGGGAATGAAGAAACCGCGTCTGGCCAGGTTCAGGACCGTCAGCAAACCGAACCACGCGCGGCGCCGTTGCACTCGGCCCGGCACCCCGCTCACGGCCTCAGGACCAGCCCCTCGCGGGCCACGGTGGTGCCCGGCCGGCGCGCTTCAGCCGCCTCGGCGACCTCGTCCATGAAATCGTCGTCATGGGCCGGGTCGTGGTGAAAGATGACCAACCGCTTGACGCCGGCCCGGTCGCACAGCCGCACGCCCTCCTGCCAGGTGGAATGGCCCCAGCTCACGTAGCGTGGGAATTCGTCGTCCGTATAGGTCGAGTCGTAGATCATTATGTCGGCGCCATCGATGAGCCCCAGCACGTTCTCGTCGGGCTCGCCCGGCACATGCTCGGTGTCGGTCACGTAGCAGATCGAACGGCCGTCGAATTCGACCCTGTAGCCGGTCGCGCCGTTGGGATGATTGAGGGCGGCCGTCCGCAGCGTCACGCCCGGCCCGGGCGTCACGGTTTCGCCGGCCTTGAAATCCTTGAAGGTGACGTCGGCGCCGAAGACCTGGGGCGGCACCGGAAACAACGGCGCCTTCATGAACTGGCAGAGCACGCCGGTCAGGGTCATGTCGGGGGCCAGATGGCCGGCCCAGACCTGGATCCGGTTCTTCTCCTCGAAAATCGGT
Organism: uncultured Kiloniellales bacterium; assembly: GCA_937974415.1. Classification (GTDB taxonomy): domain Bacteria; phylum Pseudomonadota; class Alphaproteobacteria; order Kiloniellales; family JAKSDN01; genus CALJXB01. The sequence continues at coordinate 1,691 of CALJXB010000014.1, read as the reverse complement.
CCGAAGAACGGCAGGCCGACGATGTGGTCGTGGTGGGTATGGGTCAGGAAAAGATCGAGTGAAAGCGGCCCATCCTGGGACAGGCTGTCGCCCAGGTATCGGATCCCCGTGCCGGAGTCGAATACGAGCAGATGCTCGCCGCAGCGAACCTCAAGGCACGAGGTGTTTCCGCCGTAGCGCTGATGTTCCGGTCCGGGACAGGCAATCGAGCCCCGCACGCCCCAGAATTTGACATAAAAATCCCGGTCGTCCCCCAAAACCGACCTCAGTTATATCGTTGTCACATTTTATAGATGTAGGTTATCCAGCGCTTGACCCCAACAAGAATTTGCGCCGTCGCTCGAGTCGGGCCTTGAGTCGGCGGTTTCCAGGTCGTATCGCAGGATTTGCTCGATTTACTCGAGCGGCCGACTTTCCTAGATCACGCGCCTGCGAACCCGCCTATGTCCTCTGATCGAACGAACTGGGCCGCCGTTGCCTTCGGACTCTCGCTCGCCTGGTTTGCGGCGTTCCAAATGTTCAAGCTGCCTCCGGTCTTGCCCTTGCTGCTCGAGACCTATGGCTATGACCTGGTTCTGGCCGGCGGCTTCATGTCGGTCTATGCCGTCGCGGGCCTGCTGCTTTCCCTCGGATTCGGCCGGCGAATCGAGCGCAGCGGATGGCATCGCCCGCTGCTCGGTGCGCTGGCCGTTCTGGCTTGCGGCAATATTCTGGGCCTGATCTGGCCACAGTCCGGCTGGATTCTGCTGGTCGCCCGGGCGCTCGAAGGAATCGGCTTCGCCGTCCTGGCCATCATCGGGCCGACGCTGGCCAACCGCCAGGCCGCGGCGCGCCACCTGCCGATCGTCATCGGCGCGACGGCAAGCTGGATACCGGTGGGTCAGCTCGTCGCGGTGCTGCTGGCACCCGCGGCGCTCGCCCTCCAGGGCTGGCAGAGCCTCTGGGTGCTCAGCCTCCTGGGATGCCTGGCTTTCGCCGCCTGGAGCCGACGGATTCCGACCGACAGTGCGGCGCCCGGAGCGGGCGCCCCGGACACCCCCGGTCGGCAGTCGAGACAGCGCTCGCGGCGCATGTTGGTGCTGACCGCCGGATTGTTCTGCCTCTGGGCCGCTCAATACTTCGCCTTCATGACCTGGTTGCCGGAATACCTGGTCGCGGCGCACGGCCTAGGGCTGGGCGCGGCCTTGGCCGGGTACAGCCTGCCGGTCGGCTTCTTGATCCTGTTCAACCTGGTGGCCGGGATCCTGCTGCGCGCCGGCGTGAGCCTTGGTTTTCTTCTGGTTTCTTCGCTCGCGCTTCAGGTCGCGGTGTGGTGGCTGAGCGCCTTGGGCCTGGAGGGCTGGAGCGGCTTGGCCGTCCTGGTGGTCTACGGCATCGGCGCCGGCATCACGCCGGCCTGCCTGTTCGCCATGCCGAGCCGCGCCGCCGGGCAGGGCAGGGCGGCGGCCTCGGCGTTCGGGATCATCATGACCGGGCGCAATATCGGCGTCCTGATCGGGCCCATTCTGCTGGCCGAAGCCCTGCGGGCGAGCGGGTCCTGGGAGCCTGCGGCGCCGATCTTCGGCACGGTGACGGTGCTGGCCTTGCTGACCGGGGCCTATCTGGCCTGTGCGCTTCCCTCGGAAGGTCGCACTGCACCGGGATGAGGCCGTGCTCCCTCTCCGGGCATCGCCTACACGCCATCAAATGGG
>CALJXB010000013.1 GCA_937974415.1 uncultured Kiloniellales bacterium | reverse complement strand
GAGAATCGCTTGCCAGGGGGCCAGGTCCGCGACGCCCGGGTCGATCAGATAGGTGCTGGCGTGGACGTAGTACTGGACCGCCAGCAGGGCGAAGCCCGTGACCCAGGTGAGATAGGCCTCCCACTTGTACCAGATCAGGTCGCCCGGCATTTTCTTGGGCGCGACCGCATACTTCTCGATGTGATAGAAGCCGCCGCCATGGACCTCCCAGGCGGAGCCCAGGACGCCCTCCTTGTCGCCGGCCCGCTTGCGCAGGCTCACGTCCAAGCCAATGAAGTAGAACGAGGTGCCGATCCAGCCGATCCCGGCGATCATGTGCGCCCAGCGCAGCGCCAGGTTCAGCCAGTCCGAGAGAAAGACCTCCATATCAAGCCCTATCCATCCCGGATCAAGTCCCTGCCTCGGCGCCATGCGTTTCGCGTATCGGGGCGGGGGCCTCTTCCGCCCGCAAAGCTTCGTCGCGGGCGAGCAGCTGAACCGCCACCGCGGCGGCGATGGCCGCCGGCCGCTTGGAGCGGATGCCGGCGACCCCGATGGGGCAGACCAGGCTCTCGATCGCCGCGCCCGGCAGGCCCGCCTCGCGCAGGCGCTTCTCGAAGCGCGCCCGCTTGGTGGCGCTGCCGATCAGGCCGACGTAGCCGAAGCGCCCGGCGCCGAGGGCCGCTTCCACGATCTGCAGGTCGAGGGCGTGACTGTGGGTCAGGACCACGACGAAGGCGCCGTCGGGCGCATCGTCGAGGGCGCCCACCGGTTCCGGCGTGGGATGGAAGCGCACCTGCTCGGGCGCGACCGGCGGAAAGGCCTCGGGCCGGCTGTCGATCCAGAGGACGTCGAAGGGATGCGGCGCCAGTGCGAGGATGAGCGCCTTGCCCACATGCCCGGCGCCGAACACCAGGATCTGGCGCCGGTTCAGACCGAAGGTCTCGATCACCTCCCCGCTCCCGCCCATCTCAACAGCCGCCCCAGCACTCGTCCGGTCTTCGTCGTCGCACAGTCGGCGCTCGATGTTCCGCTGCCCGATGTGCCCGACCGTGCGGAATGCGCCATCGGCCTCGCGGGTTGCGAACTCTACTGCCGTGTCGGCTGTCGCGGTGTCGAAGACCTCGAAGGCGAGCTTCACGCTGCCGCCGCAACACTGCCCGAGCTGTGGGCCCAAGGCGAAGTCGCGCAGGCGGAACGAGGGGTCGTCGGCCTTCAGCTCTTTCTGGGCCGCCGCCAGGGCCTGCCATTCCAAGGTCCCGCCGCCGATCGAGCCGTAGAAGCCGCCGCTCGGCAAGACCACGAGGCGGGCGCCCGCCTCGCGCGGGGCCGAGCCCCTGGCCTCCAGCACCGTGACCAGGAGGCAGCGGCCCTCGGCCTCAAGCGCCCGTCGGACGGTCTGCCAAACGCGCACCGGTCTAACCCTCCCCTTTCATCGCCGCGCAGGCCCGCTGAATGGCCTCCGGCGTGGCCGGCGAGCCGAGCGGCGGCACGGTCCCGGGCTTGAGGCTGGCGACGGCGTCGGCGATCGCGCTGAACACCGAGATCCCGAGCATGAGCGGCGGCTCGCCGACCGCCTTGGAGCGAAAGATGGTCTTCTCCGGGTTGCCCTCGGAGCGGTAGAGGGCGACCCGGAAGTCGGCCGGCAGGTCCGAGGCCGTCGGGATCTTGTAGGTCGAAGGCGCGTGGCTCAAGAGGCGGCCGCCGTGGTCGTAAACCAGCTCCTCGGCGGTGAGCCAGCCCATGCCCTGAACGAAGCCGCCCTCGATCTGTCCGATGTCGATCGCCGGATTGAGCGACCGGCCGACGTCGTGAAGGATATCGACCCGGTCGACCCGCATCTCGCCCGTCAGGGTGTCGATGGTCACCTCGCTGCAGGCCGCGCCGTTGGCGAAATAAAGGAATGGACGGCCCTTGGCCTGGTCCCGGTCCCAGTGGATCTTCGGGGTGCGATAGAAGCCGGTCGAGGAGAGCGAGATACGGGCCTGGTGGGCCTTCTTGGCCAGCTCCTCGAAGGGCAGGGATTCGTTGCCCGCCCACACCCGGCTGTCGCGGAACTCGATCTCGCTCGCCTCCACCTCGAAAACCTCGGCGGCAAGCTCGATCAGCCGCCCCTTGATGGTCTCGGCCGCCACCCGCGCGGCCATGCCGTTCAGGTCCGAGCCCGAGGAGGCCGCGGTCGGCGAGGTGTTGGGCACCTTGGCCGTCGTGGTGGCGGTGATGCGGACCCGCTCCAGGTCGATCCCGAAGACCTCCGCCACAACCTGCGCCACTTTCACGTAGAGCCCCTGGCCCATCTCTGTGCCGCCGTGATTGAGATGGACCGAGCCGTCGGTATAGACGTGCACCAGGGCGCCCGCCTGGTTGAGGTGGATCAGGGTGAAGGAGATGCCGAACTTCACCGGTGTCAGCGCCAGGCCCTTCTTCAAGAGCCGGCTCTCCGTGTTGAAGGCCTGAACTTGGGTGCGCCGGGCCCGGTAGTCCGACGTCGCCTCCAACTCCTCCACCAGGGGGCCGATCACGTGCTCCTCCACGGTCATGCCGTAGGGCGTCACGTCCCGGCCCGGCGCATAGAAGTTCTGCTTGCGCACATCGAGGGGGTCGATGCCGAGCGCGATGGCGAGGGAGTCCATCATGTGCTCGGCGGCCATCATGCCCTGGGGGCCGCCGAAGCCGCGGAAGGCCGTGTTGGAGACGGTGTTGGTCCTGAGCCGGCGCGAGCGGATGCGGGCCTGGGGATAGCAATAGGCGTTGTCGGCATGGAACATCATGCGGTCGTTGACGCCGAGGGAAAGGTCGGCCGAGCAGCCGCAGCGCGCGGCAATCGAAATGTCGACGGCTTGCAGTCGCCCCGCCTCGTCGACGCCCGCCTGCCAGCTCGCCTTGGCGTCGTGGCGCTTGCCGGTCAGCACCATGTCGTCGTCCCGGTCGAGGCGGATCTTGACCGGCCGGCCGGTGGCTTGGGCGGCCAGGGCGGCGATGGTCGCCCACTGGGTCGCCTGGCTCTCCTTGCCGCCGAAGCCGCCTCCCATGCGCCGGCACTCGCAGACCACCTGGGCGTCGCGCAGGGCGAGCACCTTGGCGACGGTGTGCTGGACTTCGCTCGGGTGCTGGGTCGAGGTATAGACCAGCATGTCGCCCTCTTCGCCGGGAACCGCCAGCGCCGCCTGGCCCTCCAGGTAGAAGTGCTCCTGGCCGCCGATGGTTATTTCGCCGGAGATACGCCGGGGCGCCGCCCGCAATCCCGCCGCGACGTCGCCCTTGTTGAACTCGTAGGGCGGCAGCACGTCGTCGCTGCGCCCGATGGCGTCGTCCACCGTGACGACCGGTGTCTTGGCCTCGATCTCGATTTCGGCCAGGCGCGCCGCCTTGCGCGCGAGGAGATGGCTCTCCGCCACCACGACGAAGATCACCTGGCCGGGAAACACGGTCTCGCCGTCGGCAAGCACCTGATCGTCGCCGATCGACGGGCTGCAGTCGTTGATGCCGGGGATGTCCTCGGCGGTGAGCACCGCGACCACCCCCGGGGCCGTGCGGACCCGGCTCAGGTCGAGCTTGGCGACGGGCCCGCAGCCGGCAAGCGTGTAGCCGGGGGCGACATGCAGCGTACCGACCGGCTCCACGATGTCGTCGATATAGAGCGCCGTTCCCTTGACGTGGCGCTCGCCGGAATCGTGGGCGAGCGCCTTGGCGACCACCGCCGTTTCCGGCCTTTCTTTAGGCGACGCGCGCATCGGCTCCCTCCCGGTGGCCGACGACGCGGGTCTCGCGATCGTTCGTGCCGGCAAATTCGATCAGGGCCTTTTCCAAGAGTGCGCGCGCCGTGGCGAGGCGGTAGGTGGCCGAGGCGCGCAGGTCGTCGATCGGCGTCAGGTCCTGGCCCAAGGTATCCAGGGCCCCCGCCCAACTGGCGGGTTTGTCGAGATCGGCACCAACAAGCGCCTGCTCCGCCGCCGCCGCCCGCTTGGGGACCGCCGCCATGCCGCCGTAGGCGATGCGCGCGTCCGTCACCGCGCGGCCGTCCAGTGTCAGGCGGAAAGCGCCCATGACCGCGGAGATGTCCTGGTCGAAGCGCTTGGAGATCTTGTAGCAGCGAAAGGCCTCGCCGGGGGCCGGCCTCGGCACCCGCACGCGGCGGACGAATTCGCCCGGCGCCCGGTCCTGCTTGCCGTCGTCGAGGAAGAAGTCCTCGAGCGGCAGCCGCCGTTCCTCCGTCCCCTTGCGCAGCTCAAGTTCGGCGCCCAGGGCGATCAGCGCCGGCGGCGAGTCGCCGATCGGCGAGCCGTTGGCGATGTTGCCGCCGACGGTCCCCGA
>CALJXB010000012.1 GCA_937974415.1 uncultured Kiloniellales bacterium | reverse complement strand
CGGATTGCCGGATTACGCCGGCAGGCCGGCCTTTCGCAGGCTGTCGCGAAGATGCTCGCGGTCGTCCGTGTTTCGGTAGGACAGGCTGGCGACATAGATCTCGGTCGAAAAGCCGGGATTGAGGCGCAGGGTTTCCACCGTCTGTTTCGCGGCTTCGTGGTCGTTCCCCAGTGCGGCGTAGCAGGCGGCCATCTCGGCGCAATGCTGGTAGCGCGGGCTGCCGACTTTCTTATACGCCTCGATAGCATCCTCGTAACGGCGGCCGGCGCGAAGGGCGCGCCCCAAGAGATGGGCAAAACCGCTGGCCCCGAGCGGATCGAGCTGCATCGCCCGGTGCACCCATTGGGCCGCTTCTTCCGGGTTGCCGAGCCAGATCAAGAGCTCGCCGCGCTGGGCCAGCATGCGAGGATCGTTGGGGTTCAGGGCGAAGGCGCGGTTGTGATAGTGCTCGGCCTTGTCCAGGTCTTGCTGTTCCATATGGATCTCGCAGAGGATCCTGAGACACTCCATGTCGTTCTTGTCGAGCGCCAAGGCCTTTTCCGCGTTGGCGATGCGTTGTGCGTTGAACGCGTCCGGCTCTTCAGCATAACCGCGCAGGATGGCCTGCCGCAGGGTGCAGGCCTTCCACGCGTAGGCTTGTGCATAGTCCGGGTCGAGCTCGATCGCCTTGTCGAGGACCTCTAGGGCCTCGGCGTTGGCTTCCCTGGTGCCGTGGTGATGGAGGATCTTGCTGCGCAGCACGTAGTCGTAGGCCGCCAAGTCTTGCGGGGGCTTGCGTTTGATCCTCTCGATGTCGGCCGCCTCCAGACGGGACGGAAGCGCGCCGATGATCGCCTGTGTCACTTCGTCCTGAATTTCGAAGATGTCGGTCAGATCCCGGTCGTAGCGCTCGGCCCAAACGTGCTTTTCCGACTTGGATTCGATCAGCTGCACCGTCACGCGGACCCGGTTGCCGGCTTTGCGCACACTGCCTTCGACGACATAGTGAACACCGAGGTCACGCGCCACGTCCTTGACCCTGGGTGCCTTGCCTTTGAAGGTAAAGGTCGAGTTGCGGGCGATCACCACCAGGTTCTGGAAGCGGGCCAGCTCGGTGATGAGGTCCTCGGTGATCCCGTCGGCGAAATACTCCTGCTCGCCGTCGCCCGACATGTTGTTGAAGGGCAGGACCGCGATCGACGGCTTGTTCGAGCCGCAGGCCGTCGCGCCGGCAACGATTGCCAGCTCGCCCTTGAGGCGCTCGCAGGGGCCCGCGGTCACCTTGTAGATCCGGACCGGCTCCTCGATGTTCTTGACCTGCTGGTCGCCGAGGTCCTCGAAGCCCACTTCGACCTTGTTCTTGACCTGGCTGAAGACATTGTGGGACACGCAAATCCCGCCTGGCTCCGCAAGTCCCTCCAAGCGCGCGGCGATGTTGACGCCGTCCCCGTAAATGTCGTCGCCCTCGACGATGATGTCGCCGATGTTGATGCCGATCCGGTAGACGATTCGGCGCTCTGCGGGAACATCCTCGTTGTGTTCCCGCATCGCGCACTGCACCTCGACGGCGAAAAGCACCGCATCCACCACACTGGCGAACTCCATCAGCACGCCGTCGCCCATCAGCTTGACCGTGCGCCCGCCGTATTGCCGGGTCTTGGGCTCGATCAGCTCTTCGCGATGGGCTTTCAGGGCGGAGAAGGTGCCGTTCTCGTCGGCCTCCATGAGACGGCTGAAACCAACCACGTCGGCGGCGAGAATCGTCGTCAGGCGGCGTTCCTGGCCTTCCGTCTTCATGGTTGGACCTCCATAAGGGCCACTCGATCTCCCTGGAGAGGGAGGCGCCGGCTCCGCCGCTTCGCCGAACATTCGCGCTCTCCCGTCTGGCTCGTTTCTCCGCTCAGCCCACTGCGAAGTCAAGCCCGCGAGACTTCGCCCTTGATGTCGATGGTCTCGGCCATCATGCCATGCACCGGCGAGTACCTGCAGAGCTTGTGGATGGTGTCCATGTCCTCGTCGCTGACCTCGCCGCTGACCTTCACGTCGTATTCGATCGTGCCCAGGCAGGAGCCGTGCTCCTCGGGGCCCTTGAGAGCAAGCAGCACGCGCGGGTCAACGGTGGTCCGCACCGTGATCTCGAGGCCCGCCGTGTCGATTCCCAACCGGGCGGCGTTGAGTGTAATCGAATTGATGAGGCACGCCGCGGTCGAAGCCAGCGCCATCTCGACCGGTTCCATGCGGTCGGTCGCTCCCTCCATGCCGATCATGTCCTCGACCTCCCGCCAGGCCCCGAAGGGGAAGGTGTAATGGCGTGTCGGTCGGTCGATGGTGGTGTCGTCCACCGCGAAGGGACCGACGTGAATCATGCTCCGGCCCGCCTGACCTTCATAGACCGCCTTGGCCTCCAGATGCAGCTTACCTTTGTCGGGGTTGTCCTTGAGAAAAGTGCGAAAGCCTTCCAGGGTGTCGATGTTGACATTCTGGCGGGTCGTCATTTGCGTCTCCTTCGGGTTTTGGATTTTCGTCAAATCTTCACGAACCATCGCTGTACCGGCCGTGGTCGGTCCGCGGGCATTTCGTCCCGATCAGCTCATTCAGGGCCATAGTGATTTGGTGGCGGCGTCGAGTATTCGAACCGGCCGGACGAGAAATGAGCCCATTTGCCGGGTACGCGACACGTGATGTTTCCCTTCCGTGACCGGAATTTTTGCGATACTGCATAATTACAACACTAAGTCACATGGGGTGCCTTATGGTCGTTGACCCGTCCTTTATTGTCGGAGGCTTGCGTATGGCCTTGTCATGCTGACGTTCGATCAGCTTTGCAGGGGCCTGGAGGTTGACATATCGGCCTTTGCGATCTGCGAGGTTCGCAAGGACGCCACCTTCGTTCTTGCGGAAGACAAGGATAGCGCCGTTCATTATGTCCTGTCCGGCGAGGGCATGGCGTGGCGGGCGACGGGCGAGGCAGCCAAGCTTTCACCGCATACGGTCATGATCGTGCCGCCCGGTTCCCGCTTGACCATCACCAGC
>CALJXB010000011.1 GCA_937974415.1 uncultured Kiloniellales bacterium | reverse complement strand
CCAGCTTGCCGCGCAGGTCCCAGAGGGCGGTGTCGAGGCCGGCCAAGGCCCGGCGCAGGTAGGAGCCCGGAAACTTGTGCTCGCGCTCGGGGATCAGGTCGACCAGGCCGTCGATGTCGCGGGCGTCATGGCCCAGGGGGTAGCCCAGCGCGTGGGGCGCCACCTGGCGGTGCAGCACCAGGGCCGTGATGTCGGCGTTGTAGGTCGAGACCTGGCCCCAGCCCTCGGCGCCCCCGGAAGCTCTGTCGGTCTTGACCCGCACCAGGCCGACGAATTCGGTGCTGAAGCTCTCGATGGACTGGATCTTCACGACAGCGGCGCGGCGGCTAGAACACGATGACGTTGCGCAACGCCTCGCCCCGGTTGACCTCGGCAATGGCCTCGTTGATCTGGTCGAGCGGGTAGCGCGCGGTGATCAGCTCGTCGAGCTTGAGGCGACCCTGCTGGTAGTGGGCCACCAGACGCGGCACGTCGACGCGCAAGCGGGTCGAGCCCATCTTGCTGCCGATGATGCGCTTGCCCAGGTCGGCCAGGTTCAGTGGCTCGAACTGAGCCATGGCGCCCGCAGCCGGCATGCCGACGACCACCAGTGTGCCGTTCCTGCGCAGCAGGCCGAGGCCCTCTTCGATGGCCTTCACGCTGCCCACGGTGACGAAGACGAAATCGGCGCCGCGGCCGTTCGTCAGGCCCTTCACCGCCTCCGCCGCGTCGTCGACCGCCGGGTTGATCCCATCGGTCGCGCCGAATGTCTTGGCCGCCGCCAGCTTGTCGTCCGACAGGTCGAGGGCGACGATCGGCTGGGCGCCCGAGAGCGCCGCGCCCTGGACCGAGTTGAGGCCGACCCCGCCGGTGCCAATTACCACCACGGAGCTGCCGGCCGGCACCTTGGCCGTGTTGACCACGGCGCCGAGGCCGGTGATGACGCCGCAGGCGAGCAGCGAGGCGCTTTCCAGCGGCACGTCTTTCGGGATGGTCACGACCTGGGACTCGTCGACCACGACGTATTCCGCGAAAGCGCCGGTCCGCAGGCCCTGCTTGATGCGCCCGCCGTCCTTGTCGTGGTGGCAGTCGTTCTTGTCGAGCCGGAAGATGGTCTCGCACATGTTGGGGTCGCCCTGGGCGCAGTAGAAGCAGTCGCCGCAGGAGCGGATCAGGGTCACCACCACATGGTCGCCGGGCGCGGCCAGGCTCACCTCGGGCCCGACCTCCTCGACCACCCCGGCGGCCTCGTGGCCGTAGATCGCCGGCAGGCGGCCGCCCCAGGCGCCCTCGGCATAGTGGATGTCGCTGTGGCAGATGGCGCAGGCCGCGAGCTTGACCTTCACCTCGCCGGACTTGGGCGGATCGAGCTCGACCTCCTCGACGACCAGCGGCTTTCCGAACTCGTAGCAGACGGCGGCTTTCATGGCTCAGAATCCCTCCAACTCGACGCCAACGGCGGGAGAGATTAAGCGCATTCCAGGCCGGGCGTCATGGGAATTCAGCATGAGGCCATGTGAATTTCGAGTGCCGGTTCCCTGCGTTGTCGGGAGGCGGCCGAATGCGTGCTAGCATCGCCCCCACGCGTGGGAAACCGGCCGGTTTAGGCTGGCCAATCGGACCAAGGGGGTAAGCCATGACGTCGGACCTGAGGACACGCCTGCGGGCGGGCGAGCCGCTCATCGGCACCTGGGTGTCGCTCGGCGACCCGGCGCTGATCGAGGTGCTGGGCGGCAGCGGCTTCGACTTCCTGCTGCTCGACGGCGAGCACGCGCCCCTCGACGAGCGCACGCTCTTGCATCAGGCGATCGCCGCCAAGGCGGCCGGCGTGCCAGTCATGTACCGGGTTCGCAGTAACGAGACCGCCCGCCTCAAGATCGCCCTGGACCTGGGCGTCGACGCGGTCTTGGTGCCTTGGGTGAACAGCGCCGAGGACGCACGCCAAGCGGTGGCGGCAACCCGCTATCCGCCCCTGGGCGAGCGCGGCATCGGCCCCTGGCGCGCCAGCAACTACTACGCCGAGTTTTGGGAGCACGTGAAGCGCGCCAACGAAGAGGTCGCACTGGTGATCCAGATCGAACAGGCGCGGGCCATCGACGCGCTGGAGGAGATCCTGGCGGTGGAAGGCTTCGACGCCGCCTATATCGGCCCGGCCGATCTGGGCGCCTCTCTGGGGGTCTTCGGCGAACCCGACCCCAGGCTGGACGAAGCGATCGCGCGCATATCCGCTGCTTGCAGGGCCGCAGCCATGCCGCTGGGCATCGACCTGGTCGACCTCGCGCTGCTCCCGGGATTTCGGGCTCAGGGGATCTCGCTCTTCACCTACGGCGCGGACGTGTCCTACCTCTCCGAGGGCGCCGGTGCCGCGGCGGCGGCCCTGCGCGCGGCTCTCGACGAGGAATAAGCCTGGGTCAGCCGACCCGGCGCGCCGCTACGGAGTCGGCGATCACGCAGAGCATCTCGAACATCAGATTCGCCACGGTGATGCAGGTGATGCCCGTCGGGTCGTGCAGGGGCGAGACCTCGCTGATGTCGGCGCCGACCAGCTGGCGGCCCTGGAGCGAGCGCAGGATGACCTGGGCGTCGCGCGGGCTGATCCCGCCGATCTCCGGCACCCCGGTGCCCGGCAGGAAGGCCGGGTCGAGGCCGTCGATGTCGAGGGAGATATAGACCGGCCCTTCGCCCAGCACCTGGTCGATCTTCTCGATGGCCGCCGCCCGGCCCATCTCTTCGTACTGGTCCATGGTGATGATGGAATAGCCCACGTCGTAGCCGTACTGGATGTCGTTGTCGTCGAAGCGGCTGCCGCGCAGGCCGACCTGGACCACCCGCTTGGGGTCCACCAGGCCCTCCTCGTGGCCCCGGCGCAGGAAGGTCGCGTGGTTGATCTTGGAGCCGCAGAGCTCGTCCAGGGTGTCGGCGTGAGCGTCGAAGTGGAGCACGCCGACGGGCCGCTCCCGAGCGATCGCCCGCAGGATCGGCAGGGGGATGGTGTGGTCGCCGCCGATGGCGATGGGCACGATGCCGGCGCCCGCGAGCTCGGCGAAGAAGCCCTCGATCGCCTCGATGGAGCGGTCCTTGTTCATGGGATTGACCGGCGCGTCCCCCAGGTCGGCCACGTTGCAGATCTCGAAGGGCTTGATGCCGCTCGTCGGATGGACCCGGCGGATGATGCGCGAGGCGGTGCGCACGCCCGCCGGCCCGTCGCGCGCGCCGGTGCGGTAGTTGAGGCCCAGGTCGAAGGGC
>CALJXB010000010.1 GCA_937974415.1 uncultured Kiloniellales bacterium | reverse complement strand
GGTGTGGCCTTGCCGTACACGGCCCTGATCCAGCGAGAGCTCGAGAGCGAGAGCTTGGTCCAGTTGCTTCACCACGAGACGCCGCCGGTGGTGATTTATTCCCTGGCCTACCGGGAGTGCGACGCCGAAGATCCCAAGGTCGGAAACTTTCGCGACTGGGTCTTCGATCAGGCGACAGAGCCGACCCTGCCGCACCTGCGTGTGGTTGCGCCGTGACAACCGAACCGTGACAACCGCGCCATGACGACCGCGCCGTGACAGCTTTGCCGTCGAAATGCCCGGTAATCCAAGGCTGCCCGGCGGTTTGAACGCCGTGACAGGAACCTTGACGAGATGTTGTGTAACGTTACATAGTCGATCATCGAACAAGGCGCAAAACCGGCCGGGCCGCTGTCGTCGACGCTGCGCCACGAGCCGGTAAGCGCATCGGAGGGCGAGAGATGCAGAATGCGAGGGCCGCAGGCTCGGGTCCGCGGGGTGCGCGGGCCGGCCGCCGCGTCGGCGGATCTCGGGCGCGGGCCGAACGAAACAAGCAACCGGCCGCACCCTTGCGGCGCGACAAGTCGCTCACCCTGACCGCCGTCAAGGAAGACAAGGCGGCCGCGATTCATAGGGCCGTGCTGCGGGTGCTCTGGGACGTCGGTGCAATCATCGACGACGCGCCGACCAAGCGCTGGCTGATTGAGGATCACGGCTGCCGCGAGGCGGAGGACGGCCGCGTGCGCTTCCCCGAGGATCTGGTGGAGCGCGCGCTGGAGACCGTGCCGCGGCGAATCAGGCTCTACGACCGCAACGGCGAAATGACGGTCGACACCCGCGACCGCACGCCCAAGTTCTGTCCCGGCCACAACTGCGTTCAGGTGCTCGACTACGAGACCGGCGAGCACCGCCCGGCCAATCTGAGCGATATCGAGAAGGTCGGCCGGGTCTCCGAGGCCCTGCCCAACATCGACGCACTCGCTTCCCTCGGCTATCCGGGCGACGTGCCGGTCGAGGAGGAAGCCCTGCTGACGGTGAAGACGCTCACCGCCGCGTCGCGCAAGCCCGTGGTCTTCACCGGCCACGACGAGGTCGAGGCGGAGGAGATCTGGGCGTTCCTGGCGAGCGAGGTGGGCGGCTGGGACAAGCTGGCCGACAAACCCAGCGGCCTCGACCTGATCGGGCCGGTCTCGCCCTTGAAGCTGGGCGAGGAGACCTGCCGGCGGATCCAGTTCGCCGCCCGCCACATGCTGCCCAATGTCTGCTATCCGGCGATTTTTCCCGGCATGGCCTGTCCCATCACCCTGGCCGGGGCCATCGTGCAGTCGTCTGCTGAATCCCTGGCCGGCGTGGTGATCAGCCAGATGACTATGCCAGGCGCACCGATCATGGCCGGGTCTTCGATCCTACCCATGGACATGCGCCGCGCCGACCTGGCCTATGGCTCGCCGGAGTATGCCCTCGGCGGCCTCGGCTCGGCCGACTACTTCAATCACATCGGCCTGCCGAGCTGGACCGGCGCCGGTTGCTCCGACGCCCATGACCTGGACCTGCAGGCAGCGGCCGAGGTCGGCTCCAATATGACCGCGGCGGCTCTGGCGGGAACCACCTTCGTCCACAATTTGGGCTTCCTGTCGGGCGGGCGCACCGGCTCGCTGGAGATGCTGGTTCTTTGCGACGAGCTGGCTGGCATGGTCGGCCGCCTGGCGGCGGGCATCACCGTCGACGAGGATGCCATCGCGCTCGAGGTGATCAAGCGGGCGGCGGCCGACAACGCCTTCTTGACCGACCCCCATACCTTCGCGCGCTACGAGACCGAGATGTGGATCCCGGGCCTGTTCGAGCGTTCGGACGTCTCGCTCTGGCTGGAGAGCGGATCAACCCCAATGCGCCAAAGAATCAAAGAGAAGCTGCAAGATCTCTTGGCAGGTTGAGCCGGTGTCGTATAGCTTTGGGTAGATCGCTCGAGCGGGCGTGAGCGCAGATGGCGCAGGGCACTGGCCGAGAGGGTGCTCCGGCGGTTCCTCGAACGGGGGTGCCAATTTGTGATCACGCTAGCGCGTGAGCCTAGTGGATTGATAATACACTGAAATTATATTGTTATTGAATTTGGTATCATTCCAAATATAAAATTGTGATCACAGTTCTGGGGGTGCAACGAAGACGGCACTGAGGCGTTCGCGCCGAAGAAAAAAAGGGAGGACCTGCGATGCCGACTGAACTGAACAACCATCTACGTGCGTTTACCGAAGGCCGCATCTCGCGCCGTGAGCTGCTCGCGCGCGCGACGGCACTTGGCATGGCGGCGGCGCTGCCGGCCGGTCTGCTGGCCGGAGAGGCCCACGCGGAGACGCCGCAAAGCGGCGGCCATCTGCGGGTCGGCTCTGTGCAGGGCTCGACGACGGACTCGCTCGATCCGGCGACCCTGAGCAGCGGCTTCGTCAACATGCTTTGGTACACCATCCACGGGCAGCTCACCGAGGTGAACGCCGACGGCCAGCTGGAACCGCTCCTGGCCGAGTCCTTCGAGCCCGACGGCGGACCCCAAAGGTGGGTCTTCAACCTGCGCAAGGGCGTCGAGTTCCACAACGGCAAGACCGTCGATTCGAACGATGTCATTGCCTCGTTGCAGCGCCACAAGGGCGAGGACTCGGTCTCGGCCATGAAGTCGGTCGTGGAGACCATCACCGACATGTCGGCAGACGGCCCGGATCGGGTGATTTTCACCTTGCGGGAAGGCAATGCCGATTTCCCCTTCGCCTTGAGCGCCTCGTCCCTCTCGATCCTGCCGGCCAAGGACGACGACGTGGATTTGAGTGGCATCGGAGCCGGGGCCTACATCGTGAAGCACTTCGAGCCGGGCGTTCGGGGTTCCATGGAGCGCAATCCCAACCATTATGTTCCCGGCAGGGCGCATGTAGATTCGGCGGAGATCCTGGTGCTCGCGGATACCGCGGCGCGCATCAACGCACTGGTCACCGACGAGCTCGATGTCAGCGGCGATATCGAAGCCAAGACCGCCCACCTGCTGGCACAAAAACCCGGGATTACGGTCGAGGACACCGTCAGCACCCAGCACTACACTTTCCCCATGCGCACCGACCTGGCGCCCTTCGACAACCAGGACGTACGCATGGCGCTGAAGCTGGCGATCGACCGGGAGGAGGTCTTGAAAAAGATCGTCCGCGGGCGCGGCTCGCTGGGCAACGACCATCCGATCAGTCCGGCGAACCGTTTCTACAATGCGGAACTGCCGCAGCGGACGTACGATCCGGACAAGGCGCGGTGGCACTTGAAGCAAGCCGGCATGGAAGGCCTGGAGGTCGAGCTGGTGGCCTCCGACGGGCTTTACTCGGGCGCGACCGACACCACGGTCCTCTTTTCCGAGCACGCCGCCAAGGCGGGCATCAAGATCACGCCCAGGCGGGCACCCGACGACGGCTACTGGTCCGACGTCTGGCTGGTCGCGCCTTGGTCGGCGAGCTATTGGAGCGGCCGTCCGACCGAGGACTGGATGTTCACCCAGGGCTACTCCGCGGAGTCCAACTGGAACGAGTCCTATTGGCAGAACGAACGATTCAATCTGCTGCTGAAAGCGGCCCGGGGCGAGTTGGACGAGGCCAAGCGCCGCGACATGTACTACGAAATGCAAGCCATCACCCGCGACGACTGCGGCTCGGTCATCCATCTCTTCGCCAACCACATCACGGCCTTCCGGGACAACGTCCGGCATCCGGAGAAGGTCGCAGGCAATTGGGAATTCGACGGCTACAAGCTGATCGAGCGCTTGTGGCTCACGTAAGCGACAACCTCTCTGTATATCCACTCGCCCTGGCTCCCTCGCGGCGCCGGGGCGATTTTTTTGAACCGATTAAGCGCGCTCCAAGGCGGCTTTGAAGGCACGCCGGCGCTCGGCGCTGAAGAGGGCGTCATAGTCGAGGGGAATTTCGCCCGTGTGCGCCACCTGGAGGTCGACGAAGGCCGGGCCGTCTCGCCGGAGCGCTTCCGAGAAGGTCTCGGGCAAGCGCGCGATATCCGCGCAGAGATACACGCCTCGATAGCCTGCCGCTTCCGCTAGGCCGGCGAAGTCCGTCTTGCCCGCGCCGGGCACGGGGTGGCCGCCGTTGACGGCGTAGCTGCGGTTGTCGAAGACGCAGTGGACCAGGTTCCCGGGCGCCGCCTCGGCGATGGTGATCAGGCTGCCCAGGTTCATCAGCAGGCTGCCGTCGCCGTCCAGCACGATGACCTGGCGGTCGGGGCGGCCGAGGGCGAGGCCGAGGCCGTGGGACGAGGCCAGGCCCATGGCGCCGACCGAGAGATAGTTCAGGTCGCTCGGCCGGGCGGCCATCCACTCGAAGGCCGCGCGATAGGTGGCCACGACGATCTGGTCCGGCAGTAGCCGGGCCAGCACCTCGAGGCACTCGTGGCTTTTCATCATGGCGGTGGGCCCGTCACAGAAGCACGACCGCCGGCCGCGACCGGCGATAGGCTTGTTCGATGGT
>CALJXB010000009.1 GCA_937974415.1 uncultured Kiloniellales bacterium | reverse complement strand
GTCGGGGCCTCGGCCAAGAAAAGTGGCCGGCCATTCGTAATAGAACGCACTGCACGAACAACATACCGCGACCGCTATAGTTAAACCGGAGACAGTGATTGCGAGATTGTGGTATTTTCGACAAACTTTAACGTTCCGATGTCAGGCTCCATACTTGGCTATCGGCACTAGAATCGGGTGGGTTTAGGATTCGAATGCGCATACGGGCCGTCGTCCTGTTTTTGGCTTTGGGGATCTGCATCGCGCCGTCGAGCGCTGGGGCCGCGGGTGCGCCGGCCGGCAACCTCGGCGAGGCGGAACGCGCGATCTACGAACAGGCCTTCGCCCTCGCCGAGCAGTCGGACTATGGCGCCGCCAGGGCCACGGCCCTGCAGGGCCGACAGGCGGAACTCAACACCTTCTTCTCATGGCTGGAGCTGGCCAATCGGCAAGACGAGGAGACGCAAAGGGACACCTTCTGGACGCTCGACGCCTTCCTCACAGCCAACCCCGATTGGCCCGGTTTGGTTGTTATTGAGCGGCGCGCCGAGGAAGAGCTGCCGGCTGCGTTCTCCGATGACGAGGTGATCCTCTGGTTCGCCGGCCGCAAACCCCGAAGCGTCGCCGGTGCCACACGACTCGCCAAGGCCCTGCGGGCCGTCGGCCGCGACGCGGAGGCCATTGACCTGGTCCGCCGGACCTGGCGGCACAGGTCCTTCACCAAAGAGGAGGAGGCAGCCTTCCTGGCACTCCACGGCGGCGACCTGCGGAGCAGCGACCAAATCGTCCGTCTCAACGGGCTGCTTGACCGGCGTGAGTTCACGGCCGCCAAGCGCCAGGCCAAGCGACTCGACCGCGGCTATGCGCGCCTGGCGGAGGCGCGACGGCGCCTCGTGCAGAACCGCGCTGGAGTCGATGCCGCCATTGCCCGGGTGCCGTCGTCGCTGCAAGACGATCCGGGCCTGCTCTACGATCGGGCCCGTTGGCGCCAGCGCCGGGGCCGCTACGACGGGGTCGTCGAGTTGCTCGACCGGGCCGCCGGGGTCCTGCGTCGGCCGGAGCGCTGGTGGCCGCTCAGGCATTGGGCGGCGCGCGGTGCGCTCGCCCAGGGCGACACCGCCCTCGCCTATCGCCTCGCCGGCGCCCACGGCCTCAAGTCCGGCATCGGCTTCGCCGAGGCCGAATGGCTCTCGGGCTGGCTCGCCCTCCGCTTCGAAGAGGCACCGGCGCGGGCCTATCGCCATTTCGTCCTGCTGAACGACGGTGTCTCCACGCCCATTTCGCGGGCCCGCAGCGCCTATTGGGCGGCCGAGGCCGCCGCGCAGCTGGGCGACCGCGACCTGGCCCGGGACTGGTACGGCCGGGCGGCGACCTACGGGACCGCGTTCTATGGCCAGCAGGCGATCGGCCGCCTGGGCCGCACCCTCGACCTCGACCTCGAGGCACGCCTCGCCATCACCGACGCCGAACGCAGCGCATTCGAGGCGCGCGAGCTGGTCCGCCTGGTGCGCCTGCTGACGGACTTCGACCAACGCAGGCACGTGAAGACCTTCATGACCCACCTGCGCCGGCAAACCGTCACGGCAGCCGAGCATCAGCTGCACGCGGAACTCGCCCAGGAGATCGGCCGCCCCGACCAGGCGCTGTTCACCGCCAAGCAGGCCAACCGCCAGGGCATCCAGGCCACCGGCCACCTGTTCCCGGTGCCGCCGGAGATCGCCCGGCAGCTCGACGGCACGGGCACGCCCGAGCCCGCGCTGGTACTGGCTGTGATCCGCCAGGAAAGTGCCTTCGACAGAGAGGTCATCAGCCGCGCCGGCGCACGCGGCCTGATGCAGCTCATGCCGGCGACCGCCCATGTGGTCGCCAAGAAGATCAAGCTGCCCTACAAGCGGGCGCGGCTGACCGAGGACTGGGGCTACAACATGCAACTGGGCCGCGCCTACCTGGGGCAGCTGCTGGAGGACTTCGAGGGCTCCACCGCCTTGGCGCTGGCCGCCTACAACGCCGGCCCGAAGAGCGTCGAACGCTGGATCAGGAAATTCGGCGACCCGCGCCGACCCGAGGTCGACCCGCTCGACTGGATCGAGCTCATTCCCTATGGCGAGACGCGCAACTACGTGCAGCGCGTTCTGGAGGGCCAGGTGGTCTATCGCCTGGCACTGAACGGCCAAAAAACGGTCATGCCGATGAGCCGCGACGGCAAGCAACTGGGCCAGCTGCCATAGCGGACGGTCCCGCCTGCTCCGCCTTTCAATCGATCGAGTGCGGGACGGCTAGCCCCGGTCGCCGCTCTTCCAGCGGTCCAGCCGGTAGGGGTCGGCCGGCGGCGGCGCGGCAAAGTCGCGCCCGCAGATCTCGCAGGCCAGCCACAGCGCCAGCACTACCAGGATCAAGCCGATCATCCTTCGCTCCTTGTCCGAGCTAGGCTAGGCCGCCCGTCGCAGGCTGTCTACACTGGACGCCATCGCCCTAGACAAGACCGTGGATCGCGGCGAAGGGGTCCCAGTCGGGATCCCGATGCCAATCGTATTCGGTCCATACCGCGACCTGTTCCGCCGTCTCTTTGCCCAGCAAGTGGGAGATCACGGCGAGGCTCATGTCCATCCCGGCGGACACGCCCGACGAGGTGAAAGTGGCGCCGTCCTGGACCCACCTCGCCTTCTTGACCCACTTCACCTTCGGGCCTTGGCTGGCGACCCAATCGAAGGCGGCCTTGTTCGTGGTGGCCTTGACCCCATCCAAGAGCCCCGTCCTGGCCAGGACGGCGCTGCCGGTACAGACGCAGAGCATCAGTTCGGCATCGCCGTGAACCCTCTTAAGCCACGACAGGGTCGCCGGGTTGTCGACCTCGCGCCGCGTGCCCCGGCCGCCCGGAACCAACACCAGATCGTACTTGGCGTCCGTTTCGTAGGAAGCCTCCGCGACGGCCCTGGGGCCCTGATTGCTCGCCACGGTGCCCTCTCTTTGGGCCACCATGCAGATCTCGAACTCTTCCTTGAGCAGGCCGAACATTTGCAGCGGGCCGAACATGTCGAGCAGCTCGAACCCTGGAAAAATCAGTGCGCCGATTCGCCTCATGCCAACCTCCTCTAAGACCGCCACACTCAACCTTGCCGGCACACCTTTAGCTCGCGCAAATCAAATCGGGCCGGATCAAAGTAGTACCCAAATTGTGTCGAACTGCGGCACGCGCCAAAACGGTTGCCTTTCCGGGCGCGACGGGCTTGCTTAGGCACATGCCGAAACGGATGAGCCCGAGGCCATGACCGAGCCTGCCTTCGACCAGATCGATGCCTGCGTCTTCGATGCCTACGGCACCCTCTTCGACGTGCACTCGGCGGTCGCCCAGGGCGGATCGGCGCTCGGCGACAAGGCCCAGGCGGTTTCCAACCTGTGGCGCCAGAAGCAGCTTGAGTACACCTGGCTGCGCAGCCTCATGGGCGCCCATGGCGACTTCCGGCAGGTCACCCGGGACGGCCTCGACTACGCCCTGGCGGCCTATGGTGTGGAGGACGAGGCGCTGAAGGACCGTCTGATGGCGCTCTACCTCACCCTCGAAGCCTATCCCGACGCGGCCCCGTGCCTCTCGGCCCTGCGGGCGGACGGCCGGGCGACCGCGATCCTCTCCAATGGGGAGCCCGAGATGCTGGGCGCGGCGGCCGCCTCCGCCGGCCTGAGCGCGCTCTTCGACGCGGTGCTGTCGGTGGAAGAGGTCGGCGTCTTCAAGCCCGATCCGCGGACCTATCAGCTGGCCGTCGATCGGCTCGGGGTCCCGGCCGAGCGCATCTGTTTCATCTCGACCAATGCCTGGGACGCGGCGGGGGCGGCCTTCTTCGGGTTCCGGGTCGCCTGGCTCAACCGCTTCGGCCAGCAGCCCGAACGGCTGCCGGGACGGCCGGCGGCGGTGATCGCCGGGCTCGACGAACTCCCCAGCCTCCTCGAGCGCTAGCCTCATGGATCGAGAGGCGAGCCAAAGCCCGGCCTACCGCCAGCGGCGCATGACGGCCCAGGACGGGCTCAGACTCTATTTCCGCGACTACGGCGATCCCTTGTCGCCGCGCCGGCCGCTGCTCTGTCTCGGCGGCCTCGCCCGCAACTCCAAGGATTTTCGCGGCTTCGCCGAACGGCACGCGAAGGAGCGCCGCGTGGTGTGCCCCGATTACCGGGGCCGCGGACGCTCGGACTACGACCCCGACTGGCGCAACTACCGGCCCGAGATCTATGCCAACGACCTGTTCCATCTCATGGCGGCCGCCAACCTCCATGGGGTCGTGATCCTGGGCATATCCATGGGCGGCCTGCTGGCCATGGGCCTGAGCGTCTTGGCGCCGGCCCAGATCGCGGCGGTGATCCTCGACGACGTCGGACCCGAGGTCGGCGACACGGCAATCGAGCGCATCCGTGCCTACGTCGGCCGCGACCATCCCCAGCCCGATTTGCCGGCGGCGATCGCCGAATGCAAACGACTGTTTCCAAACCTCGGGCCGACGGACGAGGCCGGCTGGCAGCGTTTCGCCGAGGCCACATTCCGCGAAGGCGGGGACGGCCTTCTGCACGTCGACTGGGACATCTCCCTGGCCAAGTCCTTGGCCCATGACCCGCCCGACCTCTGGCCCTATTATCGCGCCTTGGGGCCGCGCCCGGTCCTGGCCTTCCGTGGCGCCCTTTCCGACGTGCTGTCGGCCGAGACTTTCGCACGCATGGCCGAGGTCAAGCCGGACCTGATCTCCGTGACGGTGCCCGGGGTCGGCCACGTGCCTTTGCTGGAGCATCCGCAGGTGGAACAGGCGATCGATGACTTCCTCGCGCAGATCGATGGACATGCCTGAGGCGGCGGAGCCCTCGACCGGTGCGCCGGGCCTGGCCGAGGTCGAGGCCGCCGCCCGGCGCCTGGCCGGCCACGCGGTACTGACGCCGCTGATCGAGTCCCCGGCCCTCAACGAGCGCCTCGGCGGCCGGGTGCTGATCAAGGCCGAGACCCTGCAGCGTACCGGCTCCTTCAAGTTCCGCGGCGCCTTCAACAAGATCAGCCAGATCCCGGAAGCGGCGCGAAGCGGCGGAGTGGTCGCCTATTCCTCGGGCAACCACGCCCAGGGCGTCGCCGCGGCCGCCCGCTTGCTCGGCATCGCCGCCACCATCGTCATGCCGGCCGACGCGCCGGCCATCAAAATCGAGAACACCCAGGCCCTAGGCGCCGTGGTGGTGTTCTACGACCGCCACCGCGAGGCCCGGGACGAGGTGGCGGAACGCCTGCTGGCAGAGCGCCAGGCGACCCTGGTACGACCCTACGACGATCCCGACATCATCGCCGGCCAGGGAACCTGCGGCCTGGAAATCGCCCGCCAGGCGGAGGCCGCCGGCGCGCACCTCGATGCCGCCCTGGTGTGCTGCGGCGGCGGCGGACTGATCGCGGGTAGCGCAACCGCCCTCACCAGCCTCATTCCCGGCATCGCCGTCTATGCGGCGGAGCCCGAGGGTTTCGACGACACCGCGCGCTCGCTGGCCGGCGGCGAGCGGGTGAGCAACGATCCGGCGGCTCGCTCGTTCTGCGATGCCCTGCTGGCGCCGATGCCCGGAGAGCTGACCTTCTCGATCAACCGGCGGCTCCTCGCCGGCGGCTTTGTGGTGAGCGACCGGGAGGTCGCTCAGGCGCTGGGCTATGCCTTCCGTGTCCTGAAACTGGTGGTCGAGCCGGGCGGCGCGGTCGCCCTGGCGGCGCTCCTGGCCGGCAAGTTCGACGCCCGGGACAAGACTGTGGCGATCACCCTTTCGGGCGGCAACGTCGATCCGGCCACCTTCACCGAGGCCATCGCGACAGTGGGACCGGACTAGAGGCCCTTACGCGCCGGGCTACTGGGGCTCGTCGTCGGTCGGCGCCTCGTCATCGGGTCCCGCGGCCTCGGCGTGGATCGCCCGGCCTTCGAACTGGGCCCCCGGTTCCATCGACAGGCTGCGGTGTGTGATGTCGCCGACGACCCGGGCACCGGACCCCAGGATCACCGTCTCGGCCTTGAGATCGCCTTCGACAAGGCCATCGATGCGGGCGGATTCCGCCGTGGCCTCGCCTTCGATTCCGCCACGGGGCCCCAGGGTCAAGCTGTGGGCCGACACTCGGCCCGTCACCCGGCCCTCGATCCGGACGCTGCCGGCGCTCTTGATCTCGCCGGTGAACTGCAGGCTGGGGCCGATAAACGTCGGCTGTCTTTCCGCGGCTTGCTGTAACGCCTTGGGCGTCGGTTCAATTTTGCTCGGGTCGGACCTGGATCTGTCAGTCCTTGAAGGCATTGCGTCCCGCCATCACGAAGCGCGCCGGATCCTTGGGCTGGCCCTCGACCAGTATCTCGTAATGGACGTGCGCCCCGGTGCTCCGGCCGGAGTTGCCGAGGAGAGCGATCTCGTCCCGGTGGGCTACCTCCTGGCCCTTCTTGACCAGGAGCTTGCGCAGATGGGCGTAGCGGGTGCGAATCCCGTTGCCGTGATCGATCTCGACGACGCGGCCATATTCGCCCCGCCAGCCGGCGAACACAACCGTGCCGGGCGCCGTCGCCATGATCGGCGTCTTGGGCGGCGCCTTGAGGTCGATGCCATAGTGCATGGCCTTGCGGCCGTTGACGGGATCGGTGCGCTCGCCATAGCCGCTCGAAACCCGATAGTGGTCCAGCGGGCTCGTCAGGGGAATCGAACGGATGACTTCCTGAAGGGCCTCCCATCGGTCCATCTGCTGGTTCAGCACGAACACGGAGGACTGGAGCTCGAGATTGGGATCGTCGGTAATCAGGTAGTCGCCGGCGATGTCGAAATAGGGGCCGCCCTGGGCCAGGGCGAGGCCCTCGATGTCCATGCTGGCGATCAGCTCGTTGACGTTGAGCCCGGTCATGGCGACGACGCGCTCGATCATGTCGATGCCCGCCATGGTGCGTTTGGCCAGGCGTGAGACCACGGCGCTCTGAATATCGCTCACATCGTTGAGGCGCGTCTCCATCTTGTCGGCGCGCGACTCGTGGAAGTCGCGTTGCGCCTGGAGGGTTTCGGTCCAAGACTGAGCCGCTTCCAGGTCGCTTTGCAGCGTGGCGATCTGGGATTGCAGCAGATTTTCACGCTCGGGCGCAGCACCGACCTCGCCGTAGAGGCTTTCGACTTCGGCGTGGAAGGCGCGCGACTGTCGGGCCAAGACCTCGTTGTGCTGCCGGGAGGTCTCCAATTCTTCCTGGGTTGCGGCAAGCGTCAGCTCGAGGGCGGCCTTTTCTCCGGCAAGCCGTTCCAGGTCGGACTCCACGCGGTCCAGCTCCTCGCCCAGCAATGCACGGGCCGCCACAACCTCGGTCCCTTCGGCGCGGGTTTGCTCCAAGGTTTCCAGAGTGGCACTCAGGCGCTCCCTCTGGTCCGCGTCCCGCGCCGCCAGTTTCTGCAGATCCTCTTCGAAGCTCTCCAGGCGCGATCTCAAGGCTTGGCGGACGATCAGCATGCGTGCCTTGTCGGCGCGCGTGTCGTTCAACTGGTCTTGGATCTGATCGATCCCAAGACCTTCGCCATCGGGTTCAGCGGTTTCGGCCAGGTGGGACAGCAGGAGGGATTGGTTACCCTCGAATTCGCCGACGATGCGGGCAAATTCCTGGTGATACTCGCCGATATCCGACAGCAGCGAGATGTACTCCAGCTTCTGTTCTTCGCTCTCGCGCTGAGCCGCCAAACGATCGAGGGCGAGGTAGCCCGTCACCACCGTGGTGCCGAGCAACCAAACGGCCAGAGCCGCGCCAAGTCCGATAAAGGCTATCTGCCGCCGGCGCGTCAGCGAAAGGTATCCGAGGCGTCCCCCGCCGCGCAGGAATATCTCACGGTCCGTCAACCATTGGTCAGTCTGGCCGGTTTCACGCTCGCCCTGGCACGCCGACGCGCGATCGTTGCTCTGTTGCAAAGTCCCCTCTCCCCTGACCAGTGCCCGAACGAGACGGGCAACAGCCACACCCAACGTCCCGTACCAACGGGCCGTGAGCAGAGCGGATCTCGGCGGCAGGATCGGCCGGTGAATCGGCCTCGGCCCCTGACTGCGACGACCATCTTGCTGTGGTCCTGCCCGCTCCAACCACACGCTTGGAACGTCGCGCCCCCCGGTGCGCAATGAAAATATGGCGGACCACACCCGTGGGACGGCACGTAACCTATCCGCTAGCGAGACTTTCGGCAAGATGGCACGCCTCCGGGCCGGAAAACTGTCTTGAGCAGCTCGCCCCAAACGTGGCCTAGCGCACCTTAAGAAGTTGTTACCAAAAAGAGATTACGCCCTGCCCGGGTTGCAGTGGCGGGCGAACTTTCGCTCCACATAGTCGACGACTTGGCGCACGCTCTCCTCGATATCGGCCGCCTCGGTATCGACCACCAGCTCCGCCTTGGAGGGCGGCTCGTAAGGCGCCGAGATTCCCGTGAAATCCGCGATCTCTCCGGCCCTGGCCTTACGGTAAAGGCCCTTGGGATCGCGCCGTTCGCAGGCTTCCAAACCGGCCTTGATGAAAATCTCGTGGAAGCCGCCCTTAGCCGCGGCCCGCGCCCGTACCCGGTCGGCGCGATAGGGCGAGATGAAAGCCGATATGCAGATCACGCCGGAATCCGCGAAGAGGCCCGCAACCTCTCCGACGCGCCGGATGTTCTCGGCCCGGTCCTCCGGCGAGAAGCCCAGGTTGGCGTTGAGACCGCCGCGCACGTTGTCGCCATCGAGCACGTAGACATGATAGCCCTTGTTGAACAGACGTTGCTCCACGGCCATCGCCAGGGTCGATTTACCCGATCCGGAAAGGCCCGTGAACCAGAGCACGCCGCCGCAATGCCCGTTGCGCTCGGTGCGGTGGGGTGCGGTGACGCGGTGCTCGACACTGGTCAAATTCTCCGACTTCACGCCGAAGGCATGGCGCTGGTCGGGGTAGCCCTCCATGGAGATTACACCGCCGGCCACGGTATCGTAGTCTTCAACCAGGGCGAAACGCCCGCTGCGCGCCAAGTCCCGGTACTCGTCGAGCGCCAGGATCTCGCGGCACCGCAGGACCACCTCGCCGACGCCGTTGCGCTCCACCCGGTCGGCGGGGTTGCCGGCCAGGGTGTCGGTGTCGATGACCCGCTCGATGGATTGCACGCGCACCCGCGCCTCGCGCGTGCCCAGCTTCAGCTTGTAGGTCCGGTCGACCTCGAGCGGCTCTTGCGCCAGCCAGAACAGCGTGGCGCGGAACACCGTGCTGAGCATGGGCGGAAGCTCTTCATGACTGGCCATCTCGCCGCGCTCGACGAAGACCTGCTCGTCGAGAGTGATCGCGACCGACTGGCCAGCGCGGGCTTCCAGGCACTCCGCGTCGCTGCTCCAGACCTCGATGGACTTCACTCGCGCCGTCCGGTTGGAGGGCGAAAAGAGCAGGCGGTCGCCGACCCGCAGAATTCCGGATTCGATGCGCCCGGCGACGATCCGGCGTTGATCGAACTTGTAGACGTCTTGGACCGGCAACCGGAGCGGCTGATCGACCGGCCGGGTCACCGACCCGAAGCGCTCCAGTGCCTCCAGCAGGCATGGCCCGTCATACCAGGCCATCGTCGCATCGTCTTTTCCTGTGGTCGCCTTGTTCACCGCGACGTTATCGCCGTCGCGCCCGGAGATCGGCACGATGAAGGTCGGCACCACGCCGATCTCGCCTAGATAATGGGTAATCTCACGCGACACCTCGGCGAAACGCGCCTCGCCATAGTCGACCAGATCCATCTTGCTGACGGCGACCGCCACCTGGCGCACCCCGAGCAAGTGGAGCAGATAGCCGTGGCGCCGGGTCTGCTCGCGCACGCCTTCCGCCGCGTCGACCACCAGGACCGCCGCATCGGCCGCCGCCGCGCCGCTCACCATGTTCTTGAGGAACTCGCGGTGGCCCGGCGCATCGATGATGACGTAGTCGCGCGCCGCCGTCTTGAACCATATCTGGGTGGTGTCGATGGTCACCGCCTGGTCGCGCTCGGCCTGAAAGGCGTCGAGCACGAAGGACCACTCGATGGCCATGCGGCGGCGGGCGGAGACGGCCTTCAGCTCCTCCACCTTGCCCGGCGGAAGCGAACCGGTCTCGTACAACAGCCGGCCGATCAGCGTGGATTTTCCGTGGTCGACGTGACCGACGATGACGATCTTGAGCGCCTCGCGCTCGGACCCCAGGGGCAGTCTTGGACTCATGCTCAGCTCAATCGTTTGGACGCGGCGTTCTAGGAAAGGGACCGACCAATGCCGGGGATTACATGTACCCGCTGGCGCGCAGCCGCTCGAAGGCGTCCTCGCGCTCGTGATCCATGGCGCGCCCGGCCCGCTCCGAGGTCGTGGTCGTCGCCAGTTCCTCGATGATCTCTTCAAGCGTGACCGCTTGGGACTCGATCGGAGAGGTGATGTCCTGGTCGCCGAGCGAGCGGTAGCGCTTGCCGTCCCGGGCGAAGTAAAGCGGAACGATGGGAATGTTCTCGCGCTCGATGTAGCGCCAGATATCGATCTCGGTCCAATGCAAGAGCGGATGGATACGGATGTGGGCGCCGGGCGGGAAGTCGGTCTTGTACTGGTCCCAGAACTCCGGCGGCTGGTCGCGGAAGTCCCAGGTTCCGGACTCGTCGCGCGGGCTGAACACCCGTTCCTTGGCCCGAGTCGCCTGCTCGTCCCGGCGGATGCCGGCAATCACGCCCTTGAAGCCGTGCTCCTCCAGCAGCGCCTTGAGGCCGAGGGTCTTGCGGGCGGCCGAACGGGCGGCCGGCGGCAGGCTCGCATCGACTTCCTCCACCGGCGGACAGTCGCCGGTGATGAGCTGCAGGTCCCACTCCGCCGCATAGCGGTCGCGGAATTCGTACATCTCCTGGAACTTCTTGCCGGTGTCCACGTGAACGACCGGAAACGGCACATGGCCGCAGAACGCCTTCTTGGCCAGCCAGACCATGACATTGGAGTCCTTGCCGAGGGACCACAGCATGGCCAGCGGGTCGATCTGACTGTAGGCCTCGCGCAGGATGTAAATCGATTGCGCTTCCAGTTCGTCCAGGTGAAGCATCGAGGAGAATTCCGAAGCAAAAAAAGCATGCGGCCCCGGCGGCGGCATGTTGCAGTGCAGCAAGTACTGAACAAAGCGCCGAAAATCAAGCCTCTATCTGAGAGTCTCATGAAGAGCGCCGGCAAATTCGCCGACCACGGCCGCGGGATCCTCGGCGGCCACGACTTGCCCCATGACAGCCACGCCCGCCGCACCGGCCGCCAGGCAGTCGCAAACCCGCTCCGCCGTAATGCCGCCCAAGGCCAGGACCGGCAGCGCGACGGCCGCCGCGATCTCGGCCAGAGTCCGAAGGCCGAGCGGCGGGCCATAACCGGGTTTGCTGGCACTGGCGAAGACCGGCGAGAGAGTTACATAGTCGGCACCGCCGGCGGTGGCCCTTTGGGCTTCGCCCAGGTCGTGGGCCGAGAGGCCGATAAGGGCCGACGGCCCCAGCGTGCGGCGTGCGGCCGCCGGGTCGCCGTCGCGCGCCAGGTGAACGCCCGCCGTCCCGGCCTCCCTGGCGGCCTTCACATCACCGCTCATGAGCACCCTGGCGCCGAAGGGCGCGGCGATCTCGATCACGTGGCGGGCGAGGGAAATGCGCTCGGCCCGGGCAAGGTCCTTGTCGCGCAGCAGCAGCCAGCGCCCGCCCCCCTCGAAGACGGCCGCGGCCAGCGCCGGCAGGAGCAGGCGCGCTTGTCGGCGGTCGGTGACGACCAGGAGCGGCGGTTCAGGGAGCCTCAAGACCCCGACCCGATGAGGCCGAGCTGCGGGCTCGACGGCTGGCCGTAGGCGCGGCGCGGAATGCGCCCGGCCAGGCGCGCTCGCCGGCCCGCCGCCACCGCCTCGCCCATGGCCCGGGCCATGTTTACCGGATCGTTGGCCTGGGCGATCGCCGTATTGACCATGACCGCAGCGCAGCCCAGTTCCATCGCCAGGGCGGCATCCGACGCGGTGCCGACGCCGGCGTCGAGGATCACCGGCACCGCACTGCGCTCGCAGAGGAGCTCCAGGTTGTAGGGATTGCAGATCCCCATGCCCGAGCCGATCGGCGAGCCCAAGGGCATGACCGCGGCGCAGCCGACGTCGGCGAGGCGCCGGCAGACCACCGGATCGTCGGTGCAATAAGGCAGCACCGTGAAGCCCTCGCCGACAAGCTGCTCAGCGGCCTGGATCAACTCGGCCACGTCCGGGTAAAGGGTCTCCCGGTCGCCGATCAGCTCCAGTTTCACCCAGTCGGTCTCGAGGGATTCCCGGGCGAGCTGGGCCGTCAACACGGCGTCCTTCACCGTCGCGCAACCCGCGGTGTTGGGCAGCAGCCGATAGTGCCCGCCCACCAGATCGACCAGGCTTTCGCTGTAACCCTCCAGAGAAATCCGCCGGATCGAGGCGGTCACCACCTCGGCGCCGCTGGCGACCAGGGCGTCGAGCATCACCTGGCGGCTGGAAAAGCGCGCGGTGCCCACGATCAGCCGGGAGGCGAAACGGTGCCCCGCAATGATCAAAGGATCGGCATTTTCAGTTTTGTCCGTCATGGGCCTCGCTTCCCTATAGTCTCACCCGCCGGCAAAGGGCTTCACGATCTCCACCTCGTCCCCCGGGGCGAGGGCCACCGCCGACCAATCGGCGCGGCGCACCACCGCCCCGTTGAGCGCCACCGCCACGCCTCGGCGACCCGGGTCCACCCCCTCGGCGCGCAACAGCTCCATGACGGTCGCGACCTGGAGCCGGCGATCCTCTCCGTTTACCCGGATGACTGCGCTCATCACCGCCCCCCGATTGCGTGGCCGGCGAACGGCGCCGACAGGGCCGGCGTGTCCGCGAAGCGCGCCAGGGTGAAGGGCCGGGCCGGTGCCGGCAAGTCGCCCGACAGGATGAATCGGGTCAGCGAGTGCGCCGTGGCCGGCGCCAGCAGGATGCCGTTGCGGTGGTGGCCGGTGGCGAGCAACAGGCCCTCGACCGGCGTCGGCCCCAGGATCGGCGCGTCGTCGCGGCTGGTCGGCCTGAACCCGACCCACATGTCGTCGATCGCCAGTTCCTCGATCGCCGGGACCGCCCGCCAGGCTGCCTCCAAAAGGGCGAATATCCCGCCGGCGGTCAGCTTTTCGTCGAAGCCCTTTTCTTCCACAGTCGCGCCGACGATGAGGCTGCCCTCCGAGCGGGGCACCATGTAGATACCGGGCGCCCAGAGCACGTGGGTCAGCAGCGGCGCCTCCGGGTCCATGGCGAGCGCGAGCGCCTGGCCCTTCACCGGCCGCACCGGGGGCCGGGCCGCCTCGGGCAAGCCGGGCAGCTCGGCAGACCAGGCGCCCGCCGCCAGCACCACCGCGTCGGCCGCGACCCGGCGGTTGCCCACCTCGAGCCCGGTTGCCCGGCCGGCGGCAGTTTCGATTGCCGTAACCTCCGTTTCTTCGTGCAGGCCTCCGCCCGCCGTCAGAAAGGCCGCCCGTAGGGCCTCGGCCAGGCGCCGGTTGTCGACCTGGTGGTCGGCGGCAGAGAACACCGCGGCCGCCAGGTTGGGTCCAAGGAAGGGCTCGCGCCGGCGCGCCTCGGCAGGGCTGAGCCAGTCGAGCTCGAGCCCGAGACCGTTCTGATAGTCGTAGGTCGCGCGCAGACGCGCCGCGTCGTCGCGTGTGGGAGCGACCACCAAGGTGCCCTCGTCCCGGTAGCCGACGCTCCGGCCCGAGGCCGCCTCCAGCTCGCGCGCGAAGTCCGGCCATAGGCCCTGGCTCCAGCGGGTGATCTCGAGCAGCCGCTCCTCGCCGGGCTCGGCCTCGGCTGCGGCGGCCAACATGCCGGCCGACGCCCAGGTAGCGCCATGCCCGGCTTGGCCGCGCTCGAAGACCTCCACCCTGGCGCCCGCCTGGGCCAGGCGCCAGCCGATGGCGAGGCCGCAGACCCCAGCGCCGACAATGGCGACCCTCGGCCCGGAGTTACCGGGTCTCGATCGAATTTCCTGGTGAGAGTCCAAAAACGGCTCCCTTCGCTGGCACGACCCAGATCAGGTTCGATGGGTATGCTCTCAGCCGATCCCGGCAAAGTCCAAAAAACTTGGGAACGGCACCCCAGCCTTGTCGGTTACACTATAGACATGGTGACCGGCCCTTGCCAGCGCATCGAGCAGCGGGAGTCGGGGGCCGGCGGAAGTTAACTTTAGAATAGAATTATGGATAACGTTGTAAAGCCTTAACATGGCAGTGCTTTTACGGATTTCAGGAGGCGTATGCCTTCTGGCTTTGCGGTCTTGGCCCGCGCTGATGAAGATAAGCTAGGCGCGGACCGGATCGCAGGGCTGCCGGCCCGGCGGAACTTCCAACTGACAAATGCAAGCGTCCAACACGCCCCTGCGGCCGAAGACATGGCATGAGCGAGCGCTTGACTTCCCCGCTTGCCGGTCTCATGTAGCGGCCATCCCCCCACCGACCGGCGCCCCCTGAGGCGAACTCAGAGGCGCGCCCGCGAGGACGCAACACGAAGGACTCGTCAGGATCATGGCCTTTGATCCCGGAATGCCACAACGCGTGGCCGTCGTCATCGAGCAGAACAAGAGCGATACCTGGAGCGTCGCGGCCTACTTGATCAGCGTCAGCGGACATCGCGAGCGCCGCCGCATCGCCGTGCGCGAGACCTACGCCGAGGCGACCGAGGTGCTCAAGACGGCTTGGGAAAGCCTCGAAATCGACGACTAGATGCGGCCCGCCCTGAGGCGCCGCCCGCTTCGGCGCGCGTGGCGGCCGGCGGAGCCTCCTCTCTCCGTTCTCTGAACGGCCCCCTACCCGCCCTTGAGCGGCGGTAGGATTGCGAGTTCGTCGTCCTCGGCGAGCGCCCGGGTTTCCCGCTCGGCCTTGGGGATCGCGGTGCCGTTCAGAATCACCAGATAGGTCCGCTCGGCGGGAAAGCCGAGCTGCGCCATCACGTCGCTGGCGGTGGTGCCGGCCTCGACCTCGAGGCTCGCCCGGTTCTTCTCGCTGCCGGCCGGCAAGTATTGGCCGAGCACACCGCCGGTGCGCACATTAATCAGCATGGTTCCTGGGCACTCCAGTCACACGGCGGCGCGAGATTCCCTTTATTGGCCGGCCCACCTCCCCACCCGACCACCCACGACAGTATGCTTGCAGGGTGA
>CALJXB010000008.1 GCA_937974415.1 uncultured Kiloniellales bacterium | reverse complement strand
TCGGCGCTCGTATTTCGCCGATCTGGGGACACGGAAAGTCTCCGCGCAGCTGCCTGGGGGGACCGGCGCAAGAATGAATTTCAATGAGGCAACGGGAGGCCTGAGACATGCTTGAACAGATGAAATCGGTGGTGGCCGCGGGGGCCGTCGCGGTCGCGCTCGCGGTTTCCGGACCGGCGGCGGGCGAGGTTCCGGAGAGCAAGGACCCGATAAAACTGACCCTGCACGACTGGACCGGCCAGTACGTGACGGTGAACATCATGAAGCGGGTGCTCGAGGAGATGGGCTACAACGTCGAGCTGGTTCAGGCCGACTACATCGCCCAATTCGCCGGACTGGAATCGGGCGATCTGCATGTCGCCATGGAGATGTGGGAGACCACCGGCAAGCAGGCCATGGAGGCGAGCCTCGCCACCGGCAACACCATCGACCTGGGCGAGACCGGGATGGATGCCAAGGAAGAGTGGTGGTACCCGATCTACATGAAGGAAAAGTGCCCCGGCTTGCCGGCTTGGGAGGCGCTGAACGAGTGCGCCGAGGCCTTCTCGACGCCCGAGACCCATCCCAAGGGCCGCTACCTCGGCGGTCCCGTGACCTGGGCCGGCTTCGACGACGAGCGCGCCGAGGCGCTCGGCCTTGACTACGAGGTGGTCCACGCCGGCACCGATGCCGCACTGTTTGCCGAGCTCGAGTCCGCTTATCAGCGCGGCGAGCCGTTCCTCGGCTGGGTCTATGCGCCCCATTGGGCCCCGGCCAAGTACGAGGGCGAATGGGTTGAGTTCCCCGAATACACCGACGAGTGCTACGACAACCCGGCTTGGGGCTCCAATCCCGACATGGCCTACGACTGCGGCAAGCCCTTCGGGTGGATCAAGAAGGTCGGCTGGAAGGGCGGCGAGGAGATCTGGCCTTGCGCCTACGAGGCGGTCCGCAACATGCGCATCGACAATGATGCCATGGGCCAGCTGATCATCGAGATCGACCTGGAAGGCAAGTCGGTCGAAGATGCCGTCGAAGGCTGGATCCAGGCCAACGAGGGCACCTGGCGCGAATGGGGAGCCTGCGCCCAATAAATCGGCTATGCTGACGACCCGGATGTTGCCGATTCCCGCGCCGCCGGAAGCCTAACCGGCCGGCGGCGCGGGTTCGGGATTTTGGTTGAGAGCAGGTTATGGCGGCAGAGGGGTCGAGTGCAGACACGGGCGGGCAGGCGACCGCGGTGCCGGACGCGACGCCGTCCCAGGATACCGCCAAGATCTCCTGCCGCGGCGTTTGGAAGCTGTTCGGCGACAACGCCGAGCGCTTTCTCGCGACCCATTCCGGCATGCCAAGCCATGAGGCGCTGCTAGAGGCGGGCCTCATCGGCGCGGTGCGCGATGCCAGCTTTGCGGTCGGCGAGGGCGAGATCTTCATCATCATGGGGCTGTCGGGCTCGGGCAAGTCGACCCTGGTGCGCTGCCTGTCGCGGCTGATCGAACCCACCGCCGGGGCCATCATCTTCGAGGACCGGGACCTCCTGAAGACCTCGGCGAAGGCGTTGATCGAAATTCGCCGCCACAAGATGGGCATGGTGTTCCAGCACTTCGCCCTGCTGCCGCACTTGACCGTGCTCGGCAACGTCGCCTTCCCGCTGGAGGTCCAGGGCGTCGGCCGCGCCAAGCGCGAGGGCCGCGCCAGGGAGATGGTCGAGCTGGTCGGCCTCCAGGGGCGTGAGGCATATTACCCGCGCGAGCTCTCCGGCGGCCAGCAGCAGCGCGTCGGCATCGCCCGCTCGCTTGCCGTCGAGCCGGAAATCTGGTTCCTCGACGAACCCTTCTCGGCCCTCGATCCGCTGATCCGCCGGGAGATGCAGGACGAGTTCATGCGCCTGCAGGGCGTCTTGCGCAAAACCATCGTCTTCATCACCCACGATTTCGACGAGGCGATCCGCCTGGCCGACCGCATCGCCATCATGAAGGACGGGGCGATCATCCAGATCGGCACGCCCGAGGAGCTGGTGACCGATCCGGCGACCGATTACGTCGCCGAGTTCACCCGGGAGATCCCGCGCGCCAAGGTGCTGTCCGCCCGTTCGGTCATGACGCCGGCGGCCCCCGGCACGAGTTTTGCCGGCCGGGTGACGGCCGAGACCAAGATCGAGGACCTGGCCGCCCAGGCGGTCGATCACGAAAGTCCCCTTGCGGTCACCAACGGCGCCGGCGCCATCATCGGCCAGCTGACCCGGGAGGCCGTGCTCGACGTCCTGGTGCGCAAGTCCGGGTCGGGCGGCGATGCCAAGGGGGAGGGCGCGGCGTGAGCCTC
Source organism: uncultured Kiloniellales bacterium (assembly GCA_937974415.1). Taxonomy (GTDB): domain Bacteria; phylum Pseudomonadota; class Alphaproteobacteria; order Kiloniellales; family JAKSDN01; genus CALJXB01. The sequence continues at coordinate 560 of CALJXB010000008.1, read as the reverse complement.
GCCGCGTCGCGCGCCGGGGCGGCGCCCCGGCACCTTCCGAACAACGGACGCGGATTGATCTTCTGGGGCCTCGCCCTGGCCTTGGTGGCGGCGCTCTCTCAGGCCGACAACATCGTTCCTTGGGCGGTCGAGTACCCGCGCGGCTGGGTCGTGCCGCTGCGCTTTTGGATCAGCGATTTCATGAAGTGGCTGATCAACGACGCCGACCTCGGCCTTTTCACCTTCAAGGAACTAACCCGCTCGATCGCCTGGCTGTTGAACCAGCCCTTCGACGCCGCCAACGGGCTGCTCGCCTCGGGCTTCAAGCTGGTGTTCGGCGAGGACGACGAGATCGTCTATCAGATCCCGCGGATCTCATGGGTCGCCGTGGTCGCCGTGATGGTCATGCTGGGGGCCCAGGCCAGCGGCTGGCGGCTCGCCCTCTTGATCAGCGTCTGCTTCCTCTACCTGGTGATCTTCGGCCAGTGGGACAGCGCCATGATCACCCTGTCTTCGATCGTCGTCGCCGTCCCGCTCGGCATCGTCGGCGGCCTGCTGGTCGGCATCTGGGGCGCGCGCTC
>CALJXB010000007.1 GCA_937974415.1 uncultured Kiloniellales bacterium | reverse complement strand
GGGACATCGACGGCAACGGCTATGTCGACTACCGCCTCGGCTACGGGCCCGCGATCCTGGGCTACGCCGACCCGCGGGTCGACGAGGCCGCGCGCGCCGGCATGGAGATCGGCGGCGTCTTCGCGCTCGCCACCGAGCGCGAGTACACGGTCGCCGAGCGGATCTGCAAGATGGTGCCCTCGGCCGAGCTGGTGCGTTATTCCAACTCGGGCACCGAGGCGGTCATGGCCGCCCTCAGGCTGGCCCGCGGCTACACCGGCAAGGACTCCTACGTCATCGTCGAAGGCGGCTATCACGGCCTCTTCGATTCTGTGCTGTGGTACACCGCCGTCGAGGATTGGACCGAGGGCCGGGGCGAGCCGGAACTGATGCCCTACAGCGAGGGCGTCCCGCAGCTCTTGAAGCGGCTGGTCCACCAGGTCCCGCTCAACGACGCCAACAAACTGGAAGACGTGCTCAAGAAGCACGGCGACGACATCGGCGCCTTCCTGATCGAGCCGATCATGGGCAACTGTTGCGGCATCACCGCCGATCCCCAGTACGTGAAGGACGTGCGCGCCCTCTGCGACAAGTACGGCGTCGTCATGATCGTCGACGAGGTGAAGACCGGCTTTCGTGTCGCGCGCGGCGGCGTGCAGGAACTGATGGGCGTGGAAGCCGATCTCTGCACTTTCGCCAAGGCGGTGGCCAATGGCTATCCCCTGTCGGTGCTGGCTGGGCGCGAGGAGATTATGCGCAAGATCGAGGACGGCGTCGCCCACGGCGGCACCTATACCGCCCATTCGGTCTCCCTCGCCGCGGCCGAGAAGACGCTCGAGATTCTCGACGAGACCTCGGCCCTCGACGATATCGCAGCTTACGGCACCGCCATACAGGACGGCATGAGTCAGATCCTCGCCCGCCGCGGCATCGCCCATTCCTTCGTCGGCCACCCGTCCATGGGCGGCCTGTTCTTCAGCGAGACGCCGCCGACCAACTATCGCGACTGGAAGGACAGCGATTATACTTTCTACGACACCCTGGCCCCGATCCTGCACGACCTGGGAGTTCTCTGCGAGCCGGACTCGCGCGAGCCCTGGTTCATCTCCGCGGCCCACGACGAGGCCTGTCTGCAAGAGACCCTGGCGGCCTTCGAGCAGGCGGTTGACCGGACCATCGAGACGCTTGGCACGAAGCAAGCCGACATAGCGCGCCCGGCCGGCGTGGCCCACAGCGAACAGGCGCGCGCGGCGGGAGGCGACTGATCCATGAAAACCTACGACGCCATCGTCATCGGCGCCGGCCACAACGGGCTGGTCAATGCCTGCTACCTCGCCAAGGCCGGCCTCGACGTCATCGTGTTGGAGCGCAACGACTATATCGGCGGCGCGGCAGTCAGCCGTGAGCTCCATCCCGGCTGGAAGTACTCCAACTGCTCCTACGTCTGCAGCCTGCTCAGGCCGGAGATCATCCGCGACCTGGAGCTGCCGCGCTTCGGCCTGCAGGTGGTGCCCTACGAGGGCAGCCTGTCGTTCATGCGCAACGGCGACTACCTGGCGAGCTACGCCGATCACGACGCGTCCCGGCGCGAAATCGCCCGTCATTCGCCGCGCGACGCCGAGGCCTACGAGCGCTACCAGCGGGACGTCATGCGGCAATGCCGCTTCATCAAGCCGCTCCTGATGCGCGCGCCGCCGGACCCGACCTCCTTCAAGCCGCGCGACGTTCGCGAACTCTTGTATCTCGGCAAAAAGTTCTGGGACCTGGGCGAGGCCCAGATGTACGACACCATCCGCTTCTGGACCATGAGCATCGCCGAGTACCTGGATGAGTATTTCGAGTCCGACATCGTCAAGGCGACGCTGGCCGGCTCGGGCATCATCGGCACCGCCCTCGGCCCCTACTCGCCCGGCTCGGCCTACGTGCTGCTGCACCACTACATGGGCGAGGTGGACGGCACCATCGGCGCCTGGGGCTTTTCGCGCGGCGGCATGGGCTCGATCACCCAGGCCATGGCCGACGCCCTGCGCTCGCTCGGCGGCGAGATCCGCACCGAAGCGGGCGTCGCCCAGATCCTGGTCGAGAATGACAACACCGTCGGCGTCGCCCTCGAAAACGGCGAAGAGGTGCGCGGTCAGATCGTCATCTCGAACCTCGACGTGAAGCGCACCTTCCTCAACTGCATGGACCCCAAGGACCTGCCGGGCGACTTCCTCGATGCCGTGAAGCGTTTCAAGATCCGCGGCTCTTCGGGCAAGCTCAACATCGCCCTCGACGGCCTGCCGACCTTCCGGGGTGTGCCCGAGGGCAGTCCGGCGCTGACCGGCGAGAAGCATTTCAGCGACACCATGGAACGCATCGAGCGCGCCTACGACGACTGGAAGGCGGGCACCTGGTCGAAGGACCCCTACGTGGACATGCTGATCCCGACCCAGATCGACCCGAGCATGGCGCCGCCGGGCAAGCACTATATGAGCGTCTTCGTCCAATACGCGCCGCCGAACCTGGCCGACGGCCAAGTCTGGGACGGCTCCAACCGGGACGCCTTCGCCAAGACGGTGATTGACCAAATCGCCGAATACAGCCCCGACTTCGAGGACCTGATCGTCCACGTCGAGGCGCGCACGCCCCAGGACATCGAGAACGAGGTGGGGCTCACCGAAGGCAACATCTTCCAGGGCGAGCTCACCTTCGACCAACTTCTGTTCAACCGGCCGGTGCCCGGCTACGCCCAGTACCGCGGGCCGGTCGACGGCCTCTACATGTGCGGATCCAGCACCCACCCCGGCGGCGGGGTGATGGGGGCGCCCGGCGCCAATGCCGCCCGCGAGGTCATGTACGACCTCAAGATCAAGGGCGAGGCCGGCCGGGCCGGCGCCCGCTGGTAGACCGCGGTGTTGCGACTGGGATAACGACCATGACTGAAAGATACGATTCGATCGTCGTCGGCGCCGGCCACAACGGCTTGGTCTGCGCCGCCACCCTCGCCAAGGCCGGCCGCAAAGTGCTGGTGGTGGAAGCCAGCGAGCAGGCGGGCGGCGGCGCCGTCACCCGGGAGTTCGCGCCCGGCTACAAAGTCTCGGCCTGCGCCCACATTCTCCACCTGCTGCACCCCAAGGTGATCAAGGACCTCGGGCTGAAGTCCCATGGCCTGAAGCTGGCCCACAAGAACCTGCCGACCGTCGCGCTTGCGACTGACGGCGAGCACGTGACTCTCACCGGCAACAAGGCCGGCGGGGCGCTCTCCGCCGCGGACCGCGAGACCTACGCCCGCT
>CALJXB010000006.1 GCA_937974415.1 uncultured Kiloniellales bacterium | reverse complement strand
ATGCGGAACACGTTGGGCGCCTGGCGCTCGATGTCGGTCTCGCCCATGTAGACCACGCAGGGCAGGTCGAAGAGGGCGCAGACCGTGGCCGTGGCGACGCCGTGCTGGCCGGCGCCTGTCTCGGCGATGATCCGGGTCTTGGCCATGCGCCGGGCCAGCAGGATCTGGCCCATGCAGTTATTGATCTTGTGGGCGCCCGTATGGTTCAGCTCGTCGCGCTTGAAGTAGATCTTGGCGCCGCCGAAGTGCTCGGTGAGCCGTTCGGCCAGATAGAGCGGGCTGGGGCGCCCCACGTAGTGCTTGGCGTAGTAATCGATCTCGGCCTGGAACGAGGGGTCCGCCTTGGCTTTGTCGTAGGCCTCTTCCACCGCCAGGATGAGCGGCATCAGCGTCTCGGCGACGAAGCGGCCGCCGAACATGCCGAAGTGCCCGGTCTCGTCCGGGCCGGAGCGATAGGTATTGAGCGGTTCCATCAAGGCCTATTCCGTACGCCTGGGAATCTGCGCACTCTGCCGGATTTGACCGTCGCCCGCAATGGCGGGGGCGATTACAGTGCCTTGGCGGCGGCCAGGAAGGCGGCGATCTTGGCCGGGCTCTTGCGGCCGGGCGCGTCCTCCACCCCGGAGGAAACGTCGACGCCGGGCGCGCCCGACGTACGTACCGCCTCGGCCAGGTTGTCCGCGTCGAGGCCGCCGGCAAGCAGCCAGGGCTTGGGCCAGCGCGTGCCGGCCAGGAGCCGCCAGTCGAAGGCCACGGCGTTGCCGCCCGGCAGCGCATTCTTCATGTACTTGGGCGGCTTGGTGTCGAACATCAGCCGGTCGACGAGGCTGGCATAGGTCGGGACCGCCGCCAGGTCCTCTTGCGTGGCGAGCTTGACGACCTTCATCACCGGGCGGGCGAAACGGGCCCGGATCTCCGCCACCCGCCGCGGCGACTCCTGCCCATGCAGCTGCAAGAGATCGAGCGGCACCTTGGCCAGGGTGGCGGCCAGCTGATCGTCGTCCGGGTCGACGAAGAGGCCGACCCGGGTCATGCCCGGCGGCGCCCGGCCGGCCAATTGCGCCGCTTCCTCGGGAGTCACCGCACGCGGCGAGGGCGGATAGAAATTCAGGCCGATCAGATCGGCACCGCCCTTGGCCGCCGCCTCGATCCCTTCCAGCGAGTTGAGGCCGCAGATTTTCGTTTCGATCACCATGGCGCAAATGTAATGGGCCGCATCGCGTTCTGCACCCCCTTGGCCGCACAGACTTCCCTGCGGGATGGCCGGCCGGCGACCTGCGTATCACTGCAAGGGCAGCAGGACTGGGAAGGACGGAGCCATGGAAACAACGCTCTTTCTCGCCAAGGTCATCGGCCTCTACTTTCTGGTGATTGGGTTGCACATGGCGCTGCGCGGCAAGGAGCTGCGCCTCATGTTCGAGGCCTTTGCCGAAAATCGGCCCCTCACCTACCTCACGAGCGTGTTCGCCTTGATCCTCGGCCTCCTGCTGGTGGTCAGCCACAATGTCTGGGTCGCCGGCTGGCCGGTGATCGTCACCCTTCTCTCCTGGCTGGTGTTGATCAAGGCGATCGCCTACCTGCTTCTGCCGTTCAGTGCGATGGCGGGCGTGGTGAAGGCCTTCAACAGGCCGGCATGGTTCACCGCCGGCGGCGCGATCACGGCAGGCTTCGGCGTTTTCCTCGCGGCCAAGGGCTTTCAGATCTTCTGAGGGCTTATCCCCGCCGGTCACTTGACCTAATCGGCTGTGGCCTGTGCAATCCCGACCTTGCGCTCGCGCATTCCGGGATTGGGGAGTGAACATGACGCTGCTGTTCAAGTGCGACCATACGGATCCGGATCTCTGGCTGACGGCCCTGGCGGAGCAGATGCCCGAGCGTGAAGTCCGGGTGCTTCCCGAGGTCGGCGCCCCGGAAGACATCGAATATGCCCTGGTTTACGAGCCGCCGCCGGGCCTGCTGGCAAGCCTGCCTAACCTCAAGGCGATCTTTTCCCTATGGGCCGGGGTCGACCACCTGGCGAGCGATCCCGAGCTGCCGCCGGTGCCGGTGATCCGCATGGTCGAAGACAGCATGACCGCCAGCATGACGGCCCACGTGGTGCAGCAGGTGCTCGATCTCCACACCCACGCCCTCGACTACCGCGCCCAGCAGGCGGCACGGCATTGGGAGCAGCTCGAGTTCCGGGCGCCCTGGGAACGGCGCGTCGGCATCTTGGGGCTGGGGTCGCTCGGGCGCGACGCCGCCGAAAAGCTGGCGGCGCTCAGGTTCGACGTCGCCGGCTGGTCCCGTTCGCCCAAGGAGATTGCGGGTCTGGCCTGCTACCACGGAGAGGACGGCCTGACCGAGTTTCTGGGCCGAACCGAGATCCTGGTCTGCCTCCTGCCGATGACCGCGGCCACCCGCGGCATCCTGAACAGGAACCTCTTCGCCCAGCTGCCGCGGGGCGCGGCGCTGGTGAACTGCGCGCGCGGCGGCCACCTGGTGGACGACGACCTGCTCGCCGCCCTCGACGAGGGGCGGATCTCGAGTGCCGCCCTCGATGTCTTCAACGAGGAGCCCTTGCCGCCCGACCA
>CALJXB010000005.1 GCA_937974415.1 uncultured Kiloniellales bacterium | reverse complement strand
CGCCGTCAGTGCTGTCCCGCCTGTCCGCGAGTTCCGAACAGCATGGTGATGTTGATGCGTCGGTTCTCGTAACCTTCCTTGAACTGGAAGGCGTCCGTCCTGTGCACCAGGTTGGAATTGAAGACGATGGCGCGGTTCTGCCGGTACGGAATGACCGCGCTGTCGCCGCCGGCCACAAACTCCCGCAGCGCTTCCTGGTCGTTGTTATATTTCGCGAAATCCCGCTCCGGGGACACCTCGCGCTTATAGACCTCGATGCCGCCGCTATCCGTATTGAGATTGGCGTCATCGGGCGTGATCCAGAAATTCACGTTGACCGCCGCCGCGTCGGCATGGCGCTCGACCCCCAGGAGTTGGCTATCGTATTTGTGCGCCCACATCTGACGCAGCTTGTGATCGGCGAATATTCGCGGGAACGTCTGCCGCAATTCCTCGGCGATCTGAAACAGCAGCCCACAACTGAATCCGTCACTGAGGTAGGCGCCGAGATAGCCGTTGTCATAGTTGAAGTCGAACCAGAAGGTCGATTCCAAGCAGAACGACCTGAGGGCAGACAGGGCCTCAGGTGTCAATAGGCCGTCGAAATAGGTGATGCCCGGCGCCGCCTCGACGTAGCGCGCCTCGACGCCTTGGGCATCGATATCCGGACTGAGCGCGGATCCCTCGAGGGCCGGCGTCTCCGCCAGATGGACCAGCCGGTTGTACGAACCGCCGATCGTGGCGCGTTGGGCAGCCGAAAGGGCGACGCGACCACTGCCGGATCCTTGCACGTCCTGCAAGACCTCTTCGTATCGCACTATCTCCTGCGAGAAACTCTCGGGCAGCCGCCCCCGTTCCATCAAGTAACGATACTGCTCCAGATCGTGGCGCAGCTTGGCAGCCGTCGTGAAGCGAAAGCTCGGATCCTGACCGAGAGATCGTGGCTCATCGGCCGCGCGATCCCATTCCGGCCGGCGCTTGAGTTCGAGAGCGGTCTCATAGCACCGCACCGCCTCCTCCATGCGATCGAGAACCACAAGTGCCGTTCCGAGATTGTTATGGAAATCGGCCACGCCAGGCCGAAGCTCCACAGCCTTTTGCATACATTCGAGAGCGTCCTCGGTCCTTTCCCGTTGCCGCAAGGTCATGCCCAGGCCCGACCAGGCCCCGGCGTCGTTGGGGTTGATCTCGAGACCTCTCCGGTAGGCCGTTTCGGAATCCTTCAGGCGGCCCAGGGACCGCAGGGCACTGCCAAGCGCCATGTAGCCACTGCTCATTTTCGGATCGCGGCGCACCGCGAGCTCATACGATTTGACGGCGCGCTCGAGGCGCCCGGTCGCCCTCAAGACATTGCCAAAATTCGCGTGGGCGGCGGCCATATCCGGCTTGAACTCGATGGCGCGGCGCAGGACCTCTTCGGCCTCCTCGAGCTCCCCTAGTTCCTTGAGCGCAGCGCCCAGGGTGTTTAGCGCCTCCGGGTAGACAGGGTAGAGTTCGACCGCCTTCCGACACGAGGCGACCGCATCGTCAAAGCGCCCTGCCGTGCGGTAGACCTCTCCGAGATTGCCGTGAAAATACGGCACGGCCTGGTTTAGCGCGACCGCCTCTTCGAGCAGCTGAAAGGCCCGCGCGTGATCGCCCTGCCGGTGCGCCACCAGCCCCAGGAAGTGGGAGGTGGTGGCGTTTCCGGGTTGATGCCGTTTGATGTCCTCCAGCTCCGCCTGCGCCTCGTTCAGGCGCCCGGATCGGAAATGCGCCATTGCGCCCTCGAGGCGCTGCGCTACGGTGCTGTCGCTTGCGGCAGGTGAAGCCGTATCCTCGGACGACGTGCTTTTCACATCATGCGCCATGAATTTGGCTCTCGCTCATGCTTGTCGGGTGTCCGCCAGGCGTCCTGGCGGCGCGCAATTATGCCGACGGCCCTGCCACGGAGCAATGCCGGCGGCAGAGCGGGACCGGCGCAAAGCTGCATACCGTGACGGCCGCGAGTCGAGCAAGCCTTAGACCGGTTCCTGACGGAATTATCCTTGAATCTCTAGGCCTTGGCCGGCCCGACGGCCGCCTTCGGACCTTAGACCGAAGGCAACGGGCCGACCCTCCCATCCTTCTGGGCCGGCATTCTACCCTCCCTGCCATCGGTCGTCACGGGAGCCGGAAGCCCTACGCATGGCGGACAGGCGGCGCGCATGTTCCGAGAAACGGTGCATCTGGCAAAAAAACGCATCTGGCAAAAAAAAGGAGCGGGCCGAAGCCCGCTCCAAATCAACTGCTGTGCCCTAAGATCAGAAGGACACGGACGAACCGATGGCCACGATGTAACCTTCGTTTTCGTTGGCCGCATCATTGTTGTCGTCATCGTACTCGAAGACCTTCACGCCACCCCAGAGGTCAACACCCGGACCAATGTTGTAGCTGGCGTTGATGACGGCCTGGTCGGTCTCGTCGTCGCCGCCGGTATTCGGGTCTTCGGCTTCGCCGTGGAGATAGGTGAAGCCAACGGTCAACGGACCGGTCGCGTAGGTGACGCCGGCATCCCAAATGGTGCTGTCGCCGTTATTGTCGAACGCCGAGCTAAAGCCACCGTTGCGGAGCGCAAGACTGGCACCAACGGTGAAGCCCGCGAAACCGACGTTCAAACCCGCGTTAAACTGCTCTGCATCGTCGGCGTTACCGAGTGTGGTCTGGGCCTCCAGCTCACCTTGGAGGTAGCCAGCGGACACCGCCACATCGATGTCGTTGAAGGTCTCGACAAAGTTCACGCCAACCGAGAAGACATCCTCCTGGACGCCGGCCTGGTTATCCAAGTTCGGAATCGAACCCGTCTGGCCGGTGTTGTTGTCCGGCGCATAGGACAGGCCCAACTGGAACCCGGCGATACGCGGCGAGAACCAGATGATCTTCTGGGCGTCGCCTTGCAGATTGACGTAGGTGCTCGGGTAGGAGCCGAGGACGTTGCCGCCGGCGAGCGCGATCGCGAACGTCGGCGTGTTGACGCCCATGTTGCCGGAGGCAACCGGAGCCTGATAGTGCATGGCGTTGGACACGTTGTCGTCCGAGCCGATCCGCAGCTGGCCGAAGCCACCGCTGAATTCAACGTAGTGCTCGTCAACAATGCTGCCGCCACCGCCCTGGTTATCGGCTTCGTACTCGATCCGGGCTTTCACCCCGATGCCGTTATCCAACGTGGTCGAAGCGGTGAACTGGATTTCACCATCGTCGTAGATGTTGACATCCTGTCGGTCAGCGCCCGGCTCTGTCCCGTTGTCGTCTTCGTCGCGGAACTCCAAAGACGTCTGGAAGTAACCGCCGATTGAAAGCGACAGCGGATCCGCGGCCTTGGCATCCTGGGCCGCGCCGGACACCGCGAGAGCGCCGACGCCGACTAAGGCAGTAGTGCCGATCAACTGTTTCTTCATGATACCCCTCTCGATAAAGACTGGCCAATCACTTTGCCCCCCGTCGAGCCACCCCAAGCAAGTACTCGGTGGATCTCCAGAGGTTGCGATCACACAAAAGCCACGGCGCCCTGCTGGGGTCAACCTCGCTCTGGCGCAAAAGGCCATTATGGTACAACACTGTTGCATCATAGCCACAGGATTGCCTCAAGGACGCGCTCCAGCCGCCTGAATTCATTAAGGGTTCGCTTACTATTTCTTGTGGCATTCGCGAGCGCGGCGTATTAATACGACGGTGCCTTCGTTAAGACTTCTGGATTCCGGCACCCGCGTCGGAGATCCTGCGAGACGAAGCCATCGGCGGGTCGAATTCGGCACCATTTGGGAACGCAGGCAATGAGTGGGTCGTCTGGCATGAGATCTCGTATGCCGTATTTCCCGGCCGTGCTCTTGGCGGCCGCACTGCTGACGGGCTGCAGCGACACCGACGTCTCGTACGAAGAACGGGAAGAGACGGCCGGGAACAGAGGCCAGCGCGGAACCTATTCCAGCGAACCCCGGGAAACCATCTTCGGCCCGGGCGGCCTATCCCTGCTTGGCGGCGAAGACGAGGGGGGATCGCAGCCCGGGGGCTCGCCGATCGCGGTCAACAGCTACCTGTGGCGCGCCTCTTTGGATACCATCTCCTTCATGCCGCTGACCTCGGCCGATCCCTTCGGCGGCGTGATCATCACCGACTGGTATTCACCCGCCGAGGTGCGCGACGAGCGTT
>CALJXB010000004.1 GCA_937974415.1 uncultured Kiloniellales bacterium | reverse complement strand
GCGGCGGTAGCGCGGGTCTTCGACGCCGTAGCGCTCGCGGCAGATCGTGTCCCAGAGCTGGGTGAAGGCGCGCATCTTGCACATCTCGGTGATGAAGCGCACGCCGGCGTTCACGAAGAAGGAGATGCGCCCGACCACCTGAGGCAGGTCCTCGGCCGGCACCTGGCCCGAGTCCCGCACGGCATCGAGCACCGCCACGGCGTTGGCCAGCGCGAAGGCGAGCTCCTGGACCGGCGTCGCGCCGGCCTCCTGCAGGTGATAGGAGCAGACGTTGATGGGGTTCCACTTGGGAACCTCCCGGTAGGCGAAGGCGATGACGTCGCCGGTCAGGCGCAGGGAAGCCCGGGGCGGAAAGATGTGGGTGCCGCGCGACAGGTACTCCTTGAGGATGTCGTTCTGGGTGGTGCCGGAGAGCGCGTCCCGCGCCACCCCCTGGCGCTCGGCCGCGGCTATATAGAGCGCCAAGAGCCACGGTGCCGTGGCGTTGATGGTCATGGAGGTGTTCATGCGCTCGAGCGGGATGCCGTCGAGCAGGGCCTCCATGTCGCCGAGATGGCAGACCGGCACGCCGACCTTGCCGACCTCGCCGGCGGCGAGCGGATGGTCAGCGTCGTAGCCGGTCTGGGTCGGCAGGTCGAAGGCGATGGAGAGCCCGGTCTGGCCCTTGGCCAGGTTGCCGCGGTAGAGCGCGTTGGAAGCGGCGGCCGTGGAGTGGCCGGCGTAGGTGCGGATCAGCCAGGGCTTGTCGCGCTGGCCCGCGCCACGAGCGGATTCCATCTGGTCCGCTGGCACCTTCACCTTTTCCTGATCCCTCACCGTCATGATCCCGAGTCCAGCTTGCACCTTGGATTCCGCACCTGCGACATAAAATTACCGAATTTAACCAATGGACGAAAAGATATTTTTGTGCATTGCAAAAAACAAGATCGGATTATAATAGTCGAACCTGACCGGAACCTGAAACGCTGCTGTTTTCGGGCCGGGGAACGGGGGCTTCTGCTGCCGCGCGCAGCCGGGGAACTGTGGGAGTGACGCGTATGTCTGATGTCGCAGCGGCCGAAAAGGGTCCGGTCCAGGACAAGAAGGATCTCTACGAAATCGGCGAAATTCCGCCCATGGGTCACGTCCCCAAGCAGATGTACGCCTGGCTGATCCGCCGCGAGCGCGAGGGCGAGCCGGAACAGGCCATGCAGGTCGAGGTGGTCGACGTGCCCGAGATCGACAGCCACGAGGTGCTGGTCCAGGTGATGGCCGCCGGCGTGAACTACAACGGCGTCTGGGCCGGCCTCGGCAAACCGGTCTCGGTGTTCGACGTCCACAAGGCCGAGTACCACGTGGCCGGCTCCGACGCCGCCGGCATCGTCTGGGCGGTCGGCTCCAAGGTGCGGCGCTGGAAGGTCGGCGACGAGGTCATCGTCCACTGCAATCAGGACGACGGCGACGACGAGGAGTGCAACGGCGGCGACCCCATGTTCTCGACCAGCCAGCGGATCTGGGGCTACGAGACGCCGGACGGCTCCTTCGCCCAGTTCTGCCGGGTCCAGGACCGCCAGCTCATGCGCCGGCCGCTGCATCTCACCTGGGAGGAGAGTGGCTGCTATACGCTCACCCTGGCGACCGCCTACCGCATGCTGTTCGGCCATCGCCCGCACATCCTCAGGCCGGGCCATAACGTCCTGGTGTGGGGCGCCTCGGGCGGCCTCGGCTCCATGGCGGTGCAGCTGATCGCCACCGCCGGGGCGAACGCCATCGGCGTGATCTCCGACGAGGACAAGCGCGACTTCGTGCTGGCGCTCGGCGCAAAGGGCGTGATCAACCGCAAGAAGTTCAACTGTTGGGGCCAGCTGCCGCCGGTCGGCGGCCCGGACTTCGGCGACTACATGAAGGAGTGCCGCGCCTTCGGCAAGGCGATCTGGGAGATCACCGGCAAAGGCAACGACGTCGACTTCGTGTTCGAGCACCCGGGCGAGCAGACCTTCCCGGTGTCCTGCTTCGTGGTCAAGCGCGGCGGCATGGTGGTGTTCTGCGCCGGCACTACCGGCTACAACATCACTTTCGACGCGCGCTTCGTGTGGATGCGCCAGAAGCGCATCCAGGGCAGTCACTTCGCCAATCTGCTGCAGGCCTCCCAGGCCAACCAGCTGATGATCGAGCGGCGCATCGACCCCTGCATGTCCGAGGTCTTCTCGTGGCACGACATCCCGCGCGCCCACACCAAGATGATGAAGAACCAGCACAAGCCGGGCAACATGGCGGTGCTGGTGCAATCCAAGCGCCCGGGCCTGCGCACCCTCGAGGACGCGATCGAGGAGTAAAGCGGTTTCTGCCTTCGTCGAAGACCGCCGCCATCGAAGATCTCTGCGGCCGGGCCTGCGCCTGATCCTCTGGCTGCCGCCCATTTCAGTGGGCTTGGCGCTGGCAATCTACGCCTTCTGGGTCGAGCCGCGGTCGCTGGTGGTGACGCGCCTCAGCGTGCCGCTCGCCGGCCTGGAGCGGGAGCTGCGCGTGGTCGTCATGGGTGACCTGCAGCCCGCTCCGCCGATCGAATCCCTGGAGGGCATCGCCGCCATCGTCGAGCGTCTGAACGCCGAGGGCGGCGACCTCGTCCTGCTGCTGGGCGATTACGTGAGCGAACGCCGGCTTTCTAGCGGCTTCATCGATCCCCACGACACGGCGCCGATTCTGGGCCGGCTCAAGGCCCCCTTGGGGGTCTACGCCGTGCTCGGCAACCACGACTGGTGGTGGGACGGTCCCGAGATGCGGCGCCTGCTGACGGCGGAGGGGATCACGGTGCTTGAGGATGCGGCCGAACGGGTCGAAGCCGGCCCGCAATCGCTGTGGATCGCCGGCCTCTCGGACCCGGTGACCCAGTCCTACGACCTGAAGGCGGTCCTTGCAGAAGTCGCTGGCGAAGAGCCGATCTTGCTGCTGAGCCACACGCCGGATGTTTTTCCCGACGTGCCGGCGGAGGTCGGGCTCACCCTGGCCGCGCACACCCACGGCGGCCAGGTGAACCTGCCGTTCTTCGGCCGCCTGATCGTCCCCTCGCGCTTCGGCGAGCGCTTCGCTTACGGCCTGATCGAAGAGGCCGGGCGCCGACTCTACGTGACAAGCGGCATCGGCACGGCGATTATCCCGGTCCGATTCCGGGTGCCGCCGGAAATCGTGGTACTGACCCTGACCCCGGCAACCAACGCTAAGAAGAGCGCGCAATGACGGATCTCCTGCCCAGCTGCCGCGACGCCCTGGCGGCGGCCGAGCGCCTGGAGGCCTCCGCCCGGCAAGCGGTCGGCGCCCTGGTTGCGCCGCATGGCAAGGTCGACGGCGGCGCCATGGAGCGCGAGCAGTACGCGGCCCACGGCCTCGCCTGGCTGGCGACCTACGTGGCGGGCCTGCGCGAAACCGTCCACTGGGCCGAGCGCCTCGACCGGGCCGGCCGCCTGGGCGAGCTGGAGCGCCTCATCCTGCAGGCCGCCTTCGGCGAGTACCTGCAGCAGATGCTGGGCGGCATCCCGATCAGCCAGGGCGAGATGGTGCGCCCCGCCGACATGGGCCTGGAGGCCGACGCGCTCACCGCCTTCGTCGCCGACTGGAGCGTGAAGAGCCTGTGCCGCACCGGCAACACGGCGGCGGTGCGCGCGCGCATCGCCGAGCTGCTCGCCGAGGGCGCGGATTCGGGCGGCTTCGGCGATACCGGCCTGGACGACGATAGCCTGGCAATGGTGCGCGACCAGTTCCGCCGGCTCGCCGACGAGCACAAGGAGGCTGCCCACGGCTGGCACCTGAACGACGAGCTGATCCCGCTCGAGGTGGTCGATCACCTGGCCGAGCTCGGCATCTTCGGGCTCACGGTGCCGGAGGACTTCGGCGGCCTCGCCATGGGCAAGACCGCCATGTGCTTGGTGACCGAGGAGCTCGCGAGGGGATACATCGGGCTCGGCTCGCTCGGCACCCGCTCGGAAATCGCCGCCGAGCTCATCCGCCTCGGCGGCACCGAGGCGCAGAAGGCACGCTGGCTGCCGGGCATCGCCTCGGGCGAGGTCCTGCCGACCGCCGTCTTCACCGAGCCCAACACCGGCTCCGACCTGGGCGCGCTGAAGACCCGGGCGGTCAGGGACGGCGCGGTCTACCGGGTGACTGGCAACAAGACCTGGATCACCCACGCGGCACGCAGCGACATCATGACCCTGCTGGTGCGCACGAACCCGGAGGAGCCCGGCTACAAGGGTCTCTCCATGTTCATCGCCGAGAAGCCCCGCGGCAGCGAGGACGATCCCTTCCCGGCCGAGGGCATGCGCGGCGGCGAGATCAAGGTGCTCGGCTACCGCGGCATGAAGGAGTACGAGATTGCCTTCGACGGCTTCGAGGTGCCGGCCGAGAGCCTCCTGGGCGGGGTCGAGGGCGAGGGCTTCAAGCAGCTCATGGCGACCTTCGAGTCGGCCCGCATCCAGACCGCCGCCCGCGCCGTCGGCGTCGCCCAGTCGGCCATGGAGCTGGGCCTCGACTACGCGCGCGGGCGCGTCCAGTTCGGCAAGCCGATCCTCGCCTTCCCCCGGGTCGCCGGCAAGCTCGCCTGGATGGCGGTGGAGACCATGGTGGCGCGCCAGCTCACCTACTTCGCGGCGCGCGAGAAGGATTCCGACCGGCGCTGCGACATCGAGGCCGGCATGGCCAAGCTGTTGGCCGCCCGGGTTGCCTGGTCGAACGCCGACAACGCGCTGCAGGTCCACGGCGGCAACGGCTATGCCGAGGAATACCCCATCAGCCGCGTCCTGTGCGACGCGCGCATCCTCAACATCTTCGAGGGCGCCGCCGAGATCCAAGCCCAGGTCATCGCCCGCGGGCTCCTCGCCGGCGGGCGCAACTGAAGCGCCGCTTCCCGATTGAAATCCCCACGGCTCCCGGGCACGTTGCTTGAACTGCGGGAGGCCCCGATGACGGCAACCAACGCTCAGATCATTGTCAACAATAGCGATGTGGCCGCTTTTGCCGGCGAGGGCGTGCTGTGTCTCAGGGCCGCCTTTGGGCCCGAGTGGATCGAGCTGCTCGAGGCGGGTTTCGAGCGGAACCTGGCGGCGCCCGGCCTGCTGGCGCGCGAATACATACCCGAGGCTTCGGAGGGGCGATTCCTGTTCGATGCCTTCAACTGGAGCCGCTTCGAGGCGTTTCGCCGCTTCGTCCACGAGTCCCCGGCGGCCGAACTGGCGGCCCGCGTCATGGGCTCCCGGACCGCGCGGCTCCATTACGATACCATCTTCTACCGCTCGGCCGGCACCCAGGCCCGCTCGCCCTGGCATCAGGACATTCCCTACTGGAGCTTTGCCGGGCGCCAGGCGTGCAGTATCTGGATGCCCCTGGTGCCGGTTGCCAAGGAGAGCGCGCTCGCACTGGTGCCCGGCTCGCACCTGTGGCCCCAGCGCTTCGCGCGCCCGGGCTTCAGCGACACCGACGCCGACAACCCAAACAGCGACCTGCCGGACTACGAGCCCTTTCCCGACATCGACGCCGACCCCGAGGGTTACGGCGTGGTGTCCTGGGACATGGCGCCGGGCGACTGCATCGTGTTCGACGCCAATATCGTCCATGGCGGCTCCGGCCGGCTGGCGGCGGACCGCGACCTCAGGGTCTTCGCCACCAACTGGCTCGGCGACGACGTGGTCCTGGCGGTGAAGCCAGGCGGCATGGACATCGACGTGCGGGTGATCGCCGCGGCCTACGGCCTGAAGGAAGGCGAC
>CALJXB010000003.1 GCA_937974415.1 uncultured Kiloniellales bacterium | reverse complement strand
CCGCGCCATGGAGGGACGCCTGGAGGTGGAGGCGCCCGGCCCCGGGCACCTGCGCCTGACCGCCAAGTTGCCCGCCTGATTCGGCCGCCGCCCAGCCAAGAATCTCCTCGGCTCTCTCGCGTCTCTCGGGCCGCGGCGCGCTTGGCGGCGACCCGGCCCCCGTTTTGATCTGAATCAACGACGCCGTCCCTCGCTCCAGTCAATTTCCGGTGCGCAAAGAGTGGCCGCGTCCGTCAGGCTTTGGCCGGTAGGGCGGCGAAAGTCCGAGTTTGGGCGCTTGACGGTTGCGAATGATTTGCATTAGCAGTATATGTGTGTTTGATAATCATTCGCAATTAAGGTCGGAACGATTGTCGAATTGGCCGAGGAGTCAGGCGGTCCAAAGGCACGCGGGCGTCTCTCAGAGCGATCGAGACGGGAAAGGGATATCGAGACTTATGTCCAAGCTGCGCATTGCGGTGGCCACCTTGGCCGTGGCCGGCGCCCTGTCGCTCGGCGGCTTCGTGTGGAGCCTGGTGAGCCACGCCGAAGAGCCGGAGCTCAACCTCTATACCTCGCGCCATTACCAGACCGACGAGGCGCTCTACGACCGCTTCACCGAGCTTACCGGCATCCGCATCAACCGCCTGGAGGGCAAGGGCGACCAGTTGATCGAGCGGATCCGCAGCGAGGGCGTGAACAGCCCGGCGGACATCCTCATCACCGTCGATGCCGGCCGCCTGTGGCGGGCCGAGCAGGCGGGCCTGTTCCAGCCGATCGAATCGGCGGTGCTGGAGGAGCGGGTCCCGGCGCACCTGCGCCATCCCGACGGCCTGTGGTTCGGCTTCTCGACCCGTGCCCGCCTGATCTTCTTCAACAAGGAAGAGATCGAGGAGGGTGCCGTCCTGACCTACGAGGACTTGGCCGATCCGCGCTGGCAGGGTCGGGTCTGCATCCGCTCCAGCGGCAACATCTATAACCAGTCGCTCCTCGGCGCCATGATCGCGGCCGACGGGGAAGCCGAGGCCGAAGGCTGGGCTGAAGGGGTGGTGAGCAACTTCGCGCGCCATCCCACCGGCGGCGACACCGACCAGATCCGCAGCGTGGCGGCCGGCGAATGCGGCCTGGCCGTCGCCAACTCGTACTATTTCGCGCGCCTCTTGAAGAGCGAGAAGCCGGAGGATCGGGCGGTCATCGAGAAGGTCGGCGTGGTGTTTCCCAACCAGGCGGGCCGCGGCGCTCACGTCAACGTCTCCGGCGCCGGCGTCCTGAAGCACGCACCCCATCCCGAGGCGGCGGTCAAGTTCCTGGAATACCTGGTGAGCGAGGAGGCCCAGCACTATTTCGCCGACGGCAACAACGAGTATCCGGCGGTGAACGGCGTGGCGGCCAACTCGGTGCTCGAGCGGCTCGGCAGCTTCAAGGCCGATCCCGTGAACGTCTCGGTGCTGGGCGAGACCCAGCCCCAGGCCCAGCGCATCTTCGACCGGGTCGGCTGGGAGTAGGCGGCCCGCCTTTATTCCGCGGCGGGCGGGGCGGCTTTCGGTAGATCCTCGCCGGGCCGGGCGCGGGCGATGGTCCGGCTCAAGAGGATCAGCGGCAGGATCCCCACGGCGACGATCACCAGGGAGGCGGTGGCCGCCTCACTGAGGCGCTCGTCCGAGGCCAGGTTGTAGGCCCGGACCGCCAGGGTGTCGAAGTTGAAGGGCCGCATGACCAGGGTCGCCGGCAGCTCCTTCATGACGTCCACGAAGACCAGCAGGCCGGCGGTCGAGAGGCCCGCCCACATGAGCGGCACGTGGACCCGTACGAGCGTGCCCACCGGGCCCTGGCCCAGGCTGCGCGCCGCGTCGTCCATCGAAGGGCGGACCTTGGCCAGGCTCGCCTCGACCGTGTTGAGGGAGACGGCGAGGAAGCGCACCAAATAGGCGTAGACCAGGGCGAAGATGGTGCCGGTGAAGATCAGCCCGGTGCTGAGTCCGAAGGTCTCGCGCATGAAGCCGTCGATGGCGTTGTCGAAGAACGCCAGGGGCAGGAGCGTGCCGACGGCGACCACGGCGCCCGGCACGGCATACCCCAAAGCCACCGTCCGGTTGGCGAGGCCGGTCAGGCGCCCGGGTCGCACCCGCGCGCCATAGGCCAGCAGGCAGGCCAGCACCGCGGCCAGGATCGCCGTCAGGCCGGCCAAGCTGAAAGAGTTGACGGCGAGGGCGAAAAAGCGCGCGCCGAACTGCTGGTCGCCGGCCTCCAGGGTCATCTTCAAGAGGATGGCGGCCGGCAGCAGGAAGCCGATGGCGAGCGGCACGGCGCAGGCGAGGAACGCCAGCGCGCCGCGCCAGCCGGGCAGGCGATAGTCCGGGAGACGCTGATAGCGCAAGGTCGCCTGGTGATAGCGCGCCCGTCCCCGGCTCCAGCGCTCCAGCACCAGCACCAGGAACACCAGGGCGAGCAGCGCCGAGGCGAGCTGCGCCGCGGCGACCCGGTCGCCGAGCCCGATCCAGGCCTTGATGACGCCCGTGGTGAAGGTGGGCACGCCGAAGAAGGAGACGGTGCCGTAGTCGGCCAGGGTCTCCATCAGGGCCAGCGCCGTGCCGGCGGCGATCGACGGCCGGGCGAGCGGCAAGGCGACCCGGAAAAAGCTCCCGAAGGGCCCGCAGCCCAGGGTCCGGCTGACCTCCAGGGCGCAGACCGACTGCTCCAGGAAGGCCGCGCGGCACAGCAGGTAGGTATAGGGATAGAGCACGAAGGTCAGCATGACCATGGCGCCGCCGAGGGAGCGGATCTCTGGAAAGACATATTCTCCGGCGCCCCAGCCCGTCATGTCGCGCAGCAGGCTCTGCACCGGCCCGGTGAACTGCAGGAAGTCGGTGTAGGTGTAAGCCATGACATAGGCCGGCACGGCGAGTGGCAGGATGAGCGCCCATTCGAAGACCCGGCGTCCGGGAAAGCGGCACATGGTGACCAGCCAGGCGGTGCCGGCGCCGATCACCGGCACCCCGAGGCCGACGCCCAGGACCAGCCACAGGGTGTTGGCGATGTAGTGGGGCAGCACAGTGTCCACGAGATGGGACCAGGCGCCGCCGCTGGGCGCGAAGACGTTCACGACGACGGCCAGCACCGGCAGCACGAAGACGGTGGCGACGGCGAGCGCCAGCCAGACGAAGCCGCGCCCGCCCGCGACCACCCGCCAGGCTCGCCCCGGCCCGCCCATGGGTGCGCCGCCCGGACCTGCGGTGGGCCCGCCGGTCGGCCCACCGGTCGGCGACGGCGGCACGACCAGCGCGGCCGAGGAATGCGGCTGTTGCGGATCGCTCACGGGGCCTCAGCTCCTCCTATCGCCCGCACCGCCACCCGGCCGGAGCCCAGACGCGCATCGGCAGACAAGACAAGCCCGACCCCTCCCACAGGCCGGAGGGATACCGCATGATTGCGAATGAGATGCATTCGCACAAGCTCTTTGCTGGGGAGCGCTGCATAAAGCTTTGATACAAGGGAGTCTTTCGCCGCCATCGCAGCCTGCTTCTTAGACCAGCGCCGCCGGGATGGGCAAAGCTGTTCGGGGCGGCGCCGCAGGCTCAGGGGAGGGAGGCAAGATCGGAGGTCAGGTGACCCTGGTTATAGCGATTCAAAACTCGATCAC
>CALJXB010000002.1 GCA_937974415.1 uncultured Kiloniellales bacterium | reverse complement strand
TGGATCTGGTCCTGGGGCGAGCCGTACCAGATGCAGTCGGAGCCGTAGAGCAGGTTCTCCTCGCCGATGTGCTTCACCAGCTTGCCGAGGATGTGGGCCGCCATGGTGGGGTCGCGGAGCGCAAAGCGCCAGGTGCTACCCAGCTCGGCGTAGACGTTGGCGTTGCGCGGAACCCCGCTCTCCTCGACCGAGCGGATCAGCTCGTCGACGCCCTCGCCGCGGCCGGGGTCGTAGGGGCCTTCCGGCTGACCGGTGATGAAGCCCGAGTGATAGACCAGGAAGTTCACGTCCGGGTACAACTTGGCGGCCGGGCCGATGTCGCTGCACAAACTGTGCTCGTAGGAGTCCCGGCCGAAGGGCAGGCCCTTGTGGATGCAGATGTTCTTGACTCCAAGCGCCCGCGCCTTCTCGATCATGGCGAGGCCCGCGTCGTCGGTGAGGAAGAAGCCGCGCTTGTCGGGCCCCCACTGGGTGTAGCACTTCCAGGCCGAGACGCCCCAGGCCTCGGCGAGCTCGTCCATGCCCTCCAGGTCGCCCGGCTGGTTCGGGTTGACCCGGCCGTGGAGCAGCAGGCGGTGGGTGCCCTCCATGGCGTCGACGATGCGGCGCACCTCGTCGGCCTCCTGGATCGTCAGCAGTTCCTTCTCCCGCCGCGAGGGGATGAAGGAGAGCACCATCATGTCGGTGTCGGAGTCCAGGAAGATGTCCTTGATGAACTGCTCCGCGCCGCCGAGGCCGACCCGCCCGAGCCCGTGCTGGCCGACGAAGTGGCCCTGCACGTCGAACACGAACTCTCGGCCGCTAAGCTGTTCGTGCGCGGCCTCGGGATCGAGGGCCGCCACCTGGTCCAGTTCGAAAAATCCTCCGGCGCGCCCGGCCACAGCGTTGGCCGCGTTGAAGGCGAGGAGCGTGCTGGCCGCGCCGCAGGCGGAGACCAGGAAGGCCCGGCGACCGAGCCCGCGCCGCCTGGCGTTCTCGCTCGCCCGGCGCTGGGCCAGCTCGTTGGCGCGGCGGCTGATGGCGTCGAGGGGGAGCGGCACGAACTCGCCGTTGGAGGTCGAGTCCAGCTTGATGGGTAGGCGCTTTCCCTCGGGGTCGAAGGCCGACCGCATGACACCCTCCGTTGCGATGATTGACCCCCTCGATCATGACTCGCGTGCCGACGAGGGCCAAGGCCCTGGCGAAGTGCGGCCTGCGGCCCATTGTGCGGGGCAATTACCTGTGGATAACTCCAGCCGCTCCGTTGATTCCCGGGAATTGGTCCTTAGTTTTGGATCATCGACACGACGCGGGAGGTTCCGAAGCGCGGTTTCATAGCTCTTAGGAGGGGACAGAATGGAGTTTCTTGCCGGCGGCCTTATCGTCGTTCTATTCATCGTGTCTATGGTCATTGCGAAACACATGCGGCGATAGAGCGACCGATTTTCTGCGATCAAGAAAGCGCCCCGCGAAAGCGGGGCTTTTCTTTTTCGGGACAGGGGCTTCTGGGATGTGACAAGCTGGCGGCGGCCGATCCGGCGGCGCGCCCGCGAGGCCGGCACGAACCTGAGGGCTTACCGGTGCAGACCAACTTCAGCCTGGCCCAGCTCGCCGATCCCGCCGTGGCGGAATCGGAAAAGATCCTCCGCACTTGCGTCCACTGCGGCTTCTGCACGGCGACCTGCCCGACCTATGTGCTGCTCGGCGACGAGCTCGACAGCCCGCGCGGCCGCATCTACCTCATCAAGGACATGCTGGAGAACGACCGGCCGGCCTCGGCGCGGCTGGTCACGCACATCGACCGCTGCCTGTCCTGCCTGTCGTGCATGACCACCTGCCCCTCGGGGGTGCACTACATGCATCTGGTCGACCACGCCCGGGTGCGCATCGAGGAGACCTATCGCCGCCCCGCCCTGGACCGCTGGTTCCGCCAGATGCTCGCCCTGGTGCTGCCCTATCCGGGGCGGTTCCGACTGGCGCTGCTGGGCGCCTGGCTGGCGCGACCCCTGGCCGGGCTACTACCGGGCCGGCTCGGCGCCATGCTCGGTCTGGCGCCGGCGCGTATTGCCATGCCAAGCAAGGTCGACCGGCCCCAGGTCTTTCCCGCCGAGGGCGAGCGCCGGGCCCGCGCCGCCCTCTTGAGCGGTTGCGCCCAGCCGGTGCTGGCGCCCCAGATCAACGAAGCGACGATCCGCCTGCTCACCCGCCACGGCGTCGAGGTCGTGGTGGCCCGCGGCAGCGGCTGCTGCGGCGCCCTCACTCATCACCTCGGCAAGGAAGCGGCGAGCCTGGACTCGGTCAAGGCCAACGTGGCCGCCTGGTGCCGGGAGATCGACGGCGAGGGCCTGGACGCCATCGTCATCAACGCCTCGGGCTGCGGCACCGTGGTCAAGGACTATGGCTTCATGTTGCGCGGCGAACCGGAGTGGGCCGAGCGGGCGGCCCGGGTCTCCGAAAAGACCAAAGACGTCAGCGAACTCATGAGCGAACTCGGGCTCATGGCGCCGGCGCGGCCGACGGGGCTCGCCGTCGCCTACCATGCCGCCTGCTCCCTGCAGCACGGCCAGCAAGTGCGCGCGCAGCCCAAGTCTCTACTGGCGGCGGCCGGTTTCCAGGTCCGCGACATCGCCGAGGCGCACCTCTGCTGCGGCTCGGCCGGGACCTACAACATCCTGCAGCCCGCGATCGCCGGCCAACTGCGCAACCGCAAGGTCGCGGCCATCGAAGCGGTCGCCCCCGAGGCCGTCGCCACCGGCAACATCGGTTGCCTCATGCAGATCTCCGGCGGCACCGACCTGCCCGTCGTGCATACCGTCGAGCTGCTCGATTGGGCGACCGGCGGGCCCCTGCCCAAGGCGCTGGAACAGGCCGGCTTGTCGGGCAGGGAAGCGCCGGCCGATGCCGCCGAGGCCGCGGAGTAAAGCGAGCTAGCCCTGCGCCAGCCCCTTCAGCGCCAGGCGCAGGGTCTCGACGGCGCGCTCCCACACCTGCTCCTTCCAATCGTCCGTGTCGGGATAGAAGGCGGCACGGATCTGCTCTTTAATGGCCTCGCCCTTGGGCGAGTCCAGTTCGCCGTGGTGATGCAGCCAGTTGTCGGCGCACAGCGCCAGGCGCACCTCCGGCGTCGGGATGGTGCCGTATTCCAGGGCGATGGCGGTGAGCTCGCGCCCGGCCAGGGCCTTTTCCATGCCGACCTCGTTGCAGCCATGGAGCTCGATCGAGGACGAGGTGCCGAGGGCCGGCGAGGTGATGTCGTCCCGGTACCACTCGGCGGCGCGCTTGAGGGCGGTCGAGCCCGGCGCGTGAACGCAGATCCGCTCGCCGTGGCCGTGGGGGCCGAGCCCGGTGTGGAAATCGACCACGGCAACTTTTTGGGCCCGAGCGAGGCGGGCCTCGAAGATCTCCTCCATCAGAAGGCGGGACCAGGTCGGCCGGCGGCCACCGAAAAAGATCCCCTCGGGGTGCCGGTACTGGCCACCCGAGATGGCGCTTTGCAGCGCCGTGCGGCCGTTGGCCTCGGCGAAGACTTCGAGGGCCGCCTGGCTCTCCGCGATCACCGCCTCGTCCCAGTCGCGCGGGCTGAGGGCCTCGGTCAGGGCCTCGTAGCCGGAGTTCTCGGGATAGGGTGCCTCGTGGTCGACGAAATTGCGGTTGAGGTCGACGTTGTCCTCGGTCACCCGCCGCAGCCAGGCGAAGCCGTGAGGGTTGATGGCATGGACCATGAGATGGGCGGTGCCGGCCGGCTGCTCGCGCGTGAGGCCGCTCTCGAGCCAGCCCACCTGGGCGCCGGAGCCGCAGAATCCTTCGACCCCGTGGGTGGCGGAGATGGTGACCAGCACCCGTTCGGCCTCGGGCGGTCCGAGCCAGGCCAAGTCGGTGAAAAGCGCCTCGCCGGCCGGGCCATTCAAGGGGTGCGCCCGGGCGTCCAGGGCCGCGCCCGCCGCGCCGGCGGCGTCCAGAAAGCGCTGCCGGGCGTCTGCATAATCGCGCGAAAAATAGGTCTTTGCCGCCATGGCGCCCTCGGCTCCTCCGGAAATCGTGATCTCTGAACGGTCCGTCCTGCGCTTGCATAGCGAGGCGGCGGGATCATACTAGCGCCATGCGCGTCTTGCCCGCCATCCTTCTGCTTTTTTCCCTGGCTCTGTCGCCCATCGCCGTTCGGGCGGACCAGAGCGACCCCGAGCTCGACGAGTTGTTTCAGCAGCTCCACGACGCCCCCGACGAATTGGCCGCGCGGCAGATCGAACAGCGCATCTGGGCCATCTGGGTCGCCCACGAGGATGCCGAGGTCAGCGGCCTGATGGAAATCGGCATGGGTCAGATGGCGCACAGGAACTATCCTTCCGCGCTGGAAACCTTCGAGGAAATGGTGAGCCTCGCGCCCGACTTCGCGGAAGCCTGGAACAAGCGGGCCACGGTCCACTGGCTCATGGGCAACAATCAAGACTCGCTCGCCGACATCGACAAGACCCTGGCCTTGGAGCCGCGCCACTTCGGCGCGCTGTCCGGGCGCGGGCTGGTCTACGTCAATCTGGAGGAGTGGGAGCTCGCGCTACAGGCCTTCGATGACGCGCTCGCCGTCTACCCGCAGATGATCGGGCCACGGCTCAACGGCGATGCCATCCGCATGATGCTGGAAGGCCAGCCGATCTAGCGATTGCCGCCTCTCGTTGCCGGCCCACCTCCCCACCCGACCACCCTCAAAGCATACTGTCGTGGGTGGTCGGGTGGGGAGGCGGGCCGGCAACGAGAAGCGGCAATCGCTAGATCGGCTGGCCTTCCAGCATCATGCGGATGGCATCGGCGTTGAGCCGTGGCCCGATCATCTGCGGGTAGACGGCGAGCGCGTCATCGAAGGCCT
>CALJXB010000001.1 GCA_937974415.1 uncultured Kiloniellales bacterium | reverse complement strand
CGTCATCGACGACGACGGGCCCGGCATTCCGGCCGAGCGCCGCGAGGATGTCTTCCGGCCGTTCTACCGACTGGACGAGTCGCGCAACCCCAGCACCGGGGGAACCGGCCTCGGCATGACCATCGCCCGCGACGTGGTGCGGGGCCATGGCGGCGAACTCACGCTGGAGGACTCGCCCGCGGGCGGGCTGCGGGCCCGCATCCGGCTGCCCCTCTGAGAGCGGACCCTTCATACCAAGTGGCAATTGTAGTTGCCCATGTCGTTGGCGGGCCATTCGAAATCGCGGCGCGGTAACGGTTCGAGAAACCGCGGCGGCCAATTTGGTTGTTGTTCGCCTGATATTACGACCACTGCTCAATAGTCTAGCTAATCGAAGAATAGTGCTTTCTTTTGGCCTATCTCCATTGGTCAATTGTCGTCGAGGGTTCTTCGTCGCAGTATCCTAGCCGGTTCGTTACGAGTCACCCGGCCCGTCTCCCGGCCGAAGACTTCGGGTTTCAGCAGAACAAACTTCGAAGGGAAAGGAGACCCAGCCCGTGGAACATTGGAATCCCTACGGATGGATGCTTTTGGCTGGCGGGTTTCTCTACGGCATGGTGATTGGCGGGCTTGGCCTCGGCGGATCGCTTTGGATGATCGGCTACGCCTTGATGTTGGCCGGCCTGACGATCCTCATGACCAACATGGTGCGCGCCCTATGGCGTCTCGGGCGTAGGCGCAAGGCGATCCTCAGCCGCCTGACCCCCTGAGGCAAGAACGGGGCGTCACGCCCTCCGGTACGCTTCCACCGCAATTGCGCCAGACCTGTTTTAGAGTCGTGCGGGCTAGGGCAAACTAGACGGCCCAGGTGCGGTGCGCGCAACCACTTCGTCCCGGTCATTTTTCCAGTGAATGAAATCCGCCCGCCGCGACGTGAAGCTTTCCTTCCAACCGCAAGGCGAAAATCCGTGGGGTTAGGTCGTTCCGACCGAACCCCTAGCGCGATGGAAAGCCCGAGTCCGGTCCGCGACGACGAGGCCGAGGGAGCGAGCGAGGGCCCTTAGGCCTTGGGGGCGAGAGCCTGCTCGATGGCTTCAAGACGTTTTGCCAAGTCGATTATGGCCTGTTCGACGTCTTCGAACCGCCTCTGTTGGTCATGCAGGGTCTTCTGAATGTAATCGAGCTGGATCTGAGATGCTTCGTCCACCATCCACTCCGTCACAGACTTGAACCAAAGGACGTGGTTATTGGCCGGCGTGCCATCGACTCGTTCGTGAGCCACCATCTTATCCCAAGCCGAGATCCGAATTTCAATCCCGTCGACAGGGCCGCGGCGGCCGTGCCGGGAGTGCGCTTACGGCCCGCGAGCGGGACGGCCTCCGCGAAGCGGCCAAGCACAGCTACGGCTGGAAGACTGGTGCCCATCGCGGGGTTGCGGCGAACTCTCTCAAGCAAGATTCAGTCGGAGGCGTGGCCCAAGCATGATCAATGAGCACGCACAGGAAGCCTATCCGCCCCCCTGCACAACGCCGGTTACGCTGCTGGAAACGAAGAGGTACATGTTGCTGAGGCTGCTGCTCAGCAATTCGACCGACCCGACTATGGCCAGCACCACAAGTCCGAGCATCAGGGAATACTCGATCGCGGTAGCCCCGCTTTCATCCTTCAGGAATCTGGTCAGGCCGATGCCCATGCTTAGAGATGTTCCCAATCTTTTGCTTCGCCGGTGCCTTACCTCTACCCCATGAGGGTTAGACAAAAATTAAGGCCGGCATTTGAGGCAAAATCGATCGGATTGGAGCCGGAGCGGGCCGACTTTCCGGGCTCCGGGCACCCCGGGCCCCGGGCACCCCGGGCCCCGGGCAACCGTAGGCTCCGGGCGACTGCGGGCTCCGGGCGACTGCGGGCCCCCTGATTCGCCTCTAGTGCCCCTGAGCCCCTGTTACCTCTGAGCTCCGGACGCCCCGGAGTCCCTGGCGCCTGTGAACCCTGCGACTGGACGGCCGAGCCCGGCCGAGCGAGGCCGCATGACAGTCCGGCTCACGGCGGACCATTAGGCCCGAGCCGAGGGGATTGGAGACGCCCCGCCCCAAGCGACAGCCGTTGCAGGTTTCCCGAAAGGCAAAATCGCCCCAATTATGGAGATTTCTTTTCTTTTATTTTCGAATTTGCTCTATAACGCACCCAATACGATATTGTCCGTGGGAGGCGGCGATGCCAGACCGCTACGACATCTTCATTGTCGGCGGCGGGATCAACGGTTGCGGCATTGCGCGCGATGCCGCCGGGCGCGGCTATTCGGTCTGCCTGTGCGAGATGAACGACCTGGCGAGCGGGACCTCGTCCATGTCGACCAAACTGGTGCACGGCGGATTGCGCTATCTGGAATACTTCGAGTTCCGCCTGGTGCGAGAAGCCCTCATCGAACGCGAAATCCTCTGGTCGATGGCGCCCCATATCATTTGGCCCCTGCGCTTCGTCCTGCCGCACGACAGCAGCCAGCGGCCGGCATGGTTTCTGCGCCTCGGCCTGTTCCTCTACGACCACATCGGCGGCCGCAAGCTCCTGCCGCCGACCAAGTCCTTGGACCTGTCCAGAGACAAGCTCGGACAGGCGCTGAACGGGCGGTTCCGTCGCGGCTTCGAGTACTCCGACTGTTGGGTCGATGACGCCCGGCTGGTGGTCCTCAACGCGCGCGACGCGCGTCGACGCGGCGCCGACATTCGCTCCAGGACCCGTGTCGTCTCGGCCAGGCCCAACGGATCGGACTGGCAGCTCCATCTCGAAAATAGAGAGACAGATACCAAGGAGGTCGTGCGGGCGCGCCTGATCATCAATGCCGCCGGCCCCTGGGTCGACACGGTCCTGAAGGACGTCTTCGGCCAGAACGACCCCGCCAACGTGCGCCTGGTCCAGGGCAGCCATATCGTGGTCAAGAAGCTTTTCGACCACGACCGCTGCTACATCTTCCAGAACGCCGACAAGCGGATCGTCTTCGCGATTCCCTACGAGGGCGACTACACCTTGATCGGCACGACCGACCAGGACTATGCCGCCGACCCCGGCGCCGCTGGGATCTCTCCGGCAATCTCCGAGGCCGAGGTCGACTATCTCCTCGCCGCAGCGAACCAATATTTCGACTCGCCGATCTGTCGCGGGGATATCGTCTGGAGCTATTCCGGGGTGCGGCCGCTGTACGACGACGGCGCGAGCGAGGCCCAGCGCGCGACCCGCGACTACATCGTCAAGTCCGGCGAGGATGCCGGCAAGCCCCCGGTCATCAATATCTTCGGCGGCAAGATCACCACCTATCGGCGCCTCGCCGAATCCGTGATGGACCGGGTGGAGGAGCGGCTCGGCAAGCGCAAGTCGGCCTGGACCGCCCGTGCGCCCTTGCCCGGCGGCGACTTCGACGTGAACGGCCAAGCCGGTCTCTGCGCCCAGCTGAGCGAAGACCATCCCTATCTGCAGGACGACCACATCGCCCGCCTGGTCCGCCATTACGGCACCGACAGTCTGCGCATACTGGACGGCGCCACCACGCTGGAGGACCTCGGCAAGCACTTCGGCGCCGGGCTCTACGAACGGGAGGTCGCCTGGCTGATGAGCGATGAATGGGCCATGCGGGCCGAGGACGTCGCGTGGCGGCGGAGCAAGCTGGGCTTGAAGCTGAGCGGCGCGCAAATGGCCGATCTGGAAGCCTGGATGCAGGACCGCCGGCGCCGCGAAGCGGCGGCCAGGACCAACAACGGATCGTGACTCCGCCGGCAGGCGGGGGCCACTGAGGACGCGAGACCAGAGCGGCATGTTATCCGAGCGCTTGAACGAGATCGTCGAACTGGCCCGCCAAACGGGTCGAGTCACCGTCGAGGACCTGGCCGAGCGCTTCAATGTCACGCCCCAGACCATCCGCAAGGACCTCAACGACCTGTGCAGCCGGCGCCTGCTCGCCCGGACCCACGGCGGCGCGATCCTGTCCTCGGGCATCGAGAACCTCAAATATGACGCGCGGCAGCTCATCGCGTCGGACGAAAAGACCGCGATCGGCCAGGCGACAGCCGCCCGAATTCCCGACAACGCGTCCCTCTTCATCAACATCGGCACCACCACCGAGGCCGTGGCGCGTGCCCTCTTGCAGCACGACGGCCTGATGGTGATCACCAACAACATCAACGTGGCCAGCGAGATGCGCGCCTATCCGCAGATCGAAGTGATCATCGCGGGCGGCGCGGTGCGCGGCAGCGACGGCGGCATCGTCGGGGAAGCTGCGGTCGACTTCATCCGGCAGTTCAAAGTGGATTTTGCCATCATCGGCACCTCCGCCATCGACGAGGAGGGGGCCCTATTGGATTTTGACTACCGGGAAGTTAAGGTGGCCCAGGCGATCATCGCGAATGCGCGCAAGGTCGTCCTGGTGGCCGATTCGACCAAGTTCGAACGCACGGCGCCGGTGCGCATCGCTCACCTGGAACAGGTCGATATCTTCGTGACCGACAGCTGTCCGGCCGCCAACATTCGTCGGACCTGTGCGGAAAAGGACATCGAATTGGTGGAGACTTCGCAGCGGACTTAGATCACCTACGCAAGGCGTTCGGCACGTTTCGGTTGACTTTCGTTTTAGTTTCGTATCAAGTTCGAAATGAGTGTGGCGCCTCTAATCAATAAAATCTCATCACAGGGAGGAACCCCCATGAAAATGAGACTTTTGGCGGCCGTGGCCGCAGTTTCGGCCCTAGCCTACGCCGGGCCGAGCGCGGCCGGCATGGCCGAAGCGGAGAAGTGGGTCGACGAGGAATTTCAGCCCTCGACCTTGTCCCGCGACGAACAGATGACGGAGATGGAGTTTTTCATCAAGGCGGCCGAACCGTTCCAGGGCATGGAAATCAACGTGCTGTCGGAAACCATCCCGACCCATGAGTACGAATCCAAGACCCTCACCAAGGCCTTCGAAGAGATCACCGGCATCAAAGTGAACCACCAGTTGCTCGGCGAAGGCGAGGTGGTCCAGGCCGTCCAGACCCAGATGCAGACCCAGCGTAATCTCTACGATGCCTACATCAACGATTCCGACCTGATCGGCACCCACTCCCGCCTGCAGCTGGCCGTCAATCTGACCGATTGGATGGCCGGCGACGGCGCCGACGTGACCCTGCCGACCCTCGACGTCGACGACTTCATCGGCAAGTCGTTCACCACCGGGCCGGACGGCAAGCTCTACCAGCTGCCCGACCAGCAGTTCGCCAACCTCTACTGGTTCCGCAAGGACTGGTTCGACCGCGAGGACCTGCAGGCCCAGTTCAAGGAAATCTACGGCTACGACCTCGGCGTGCCGGTGAACTGGTCCGCCTACGAGGACATCGCCGAGTTCTTCACCGACCACGTGAAGGAAATCGACGGCGTGCGGGTCTACGGCCACATGGACTACGGCAAGCGCGCGCCGGACCTGGGCTGGCGCATGACCGACGCCTGGCTCTCCATGGCCGGCACCGGTACCCAGGGGGTGCCGAACGGCGTGCCGATCGACGAGTGGGGCATCCGCATGGAGGCGGGCTCCTGCAACCCGGCCGGCTCCTCCGTCAGCCGCGGCGGCGAGGCCAACGGCCCGGCCTCGGTCTACGCAATCCGCAAGTGGGACGAATGGCTGCGCAAGTACGCCCCTCCGGGCGCCGCCAGTTACGACTTCTACCAGTCGCTGCCGGCGCTCTCGACCGGCAACGTGGCCCAGCAGATCTTCTGGTACACGGCCTTCACCGCGTCCATGGTGGCGCCCAAGTCCGACGGCAACAACACGGTCGACGACGACGGCAACCCGCTGTGGCGCATGGCCCCCTCGCCGCACGGCCCCTATTGGCAGGAAGGCCAGAAGCTCGGCTATCAGGACGCCGGCTCCTGGACCCTCTTCAAGTCGACGCCGGTCGACCGACGCAAGGCGGCCTGGCTCTATGCCCAGTTCGTGGTGTCGAAGAGCGTCTCGCTGAAGAAGAGCCATGTCGGCCTGACCATCATCCGCGACAGCGACATTCGCCACGAGAGCTTCACCGAACGCGCGCCGAAGCTCGGCGGCCTGGTCGAGTTCTACCGTTCGCCCGACCGGGTGCAGTGGTCGCCGACCGGCATCAACGTGCCGGACTATCCCAAGCTGGCGCAGATCTGGTGGCAGCAGATCGGCGACGTAAACTCCGGCGCGTTCACGCCGCAGGAGGCAATGGACCGGCTCGCCGGCGAGATGGACCAGGTCATGGCCCGCATGCAACAGGCCGACGAGGCCGCCAACGTCTACGGCGGCTGCGGCCCGCGCCTGAACGAGGAGAAGGATCCCTCCGAATGGCTCGGCAAGCCGGACGGCCCCAAGGCCAAGCTGGACAACGAGAAGCCGCAGGGTGAGACCATCGACTACGAAGTTCTCATCGAGCGGTGGCGCGACGCGGGCTAGCGTTCGTCCAGAAACCGAACGCGGTCCTCAAGATCGAAATCCCCGGGGGTGTCGCCGGACCTCCCCGGGGAAATCGATCTCATTCAAATTTCCTGTGTGCGCCAGCCGTGCCCATGATGCCCGCCCTCTCGACCCAGACCGAAGCGTTCCAGCCAGGGAGCTCAGCGCGATGGCTCTGGAACTGAGAGACGTGGTGAAGCGCGTCGGCGCGGAGACCCATATCCATGAAAGCAGCCTGACGCTCGAGGAGACCGGCTTCAACATCCTGCTGGGCACCACACTCGCCGGCAAGACGACGCTGATGCAGTTGATGGCCGGGCTCGAGCGGCCGACCTCCGGCGAGGTCTGGTTCAACGGCAATAACGTGACCGGCGTCGCGGTGCAGAAACGCAACGTCTCGATGGTGCATCAACAGTTCATCAACTATCCGAATCTCTCGGTCTTCGAGAATATCGCTTCGCCCCTTCGCGTCGCGCGCATGTCGCGCGCCGAGATCGACAAGCGGGTGAGCCAAGTGGCCGACCTCCTGAAGCTCTCGCCCCTCCTGAAGCGACGCCCCGGCGAGCTGTCGGGCGGTCAGCAGCAACGCACCGCGCTGGCCCGCGCCCTGGTCAAGGACTCCGACCTGGTGCTGCTGGACGAGCCCCTGGCCAACCTCGACTTCAAGCTGCGCGAGGAGCTGCGCGACGAGCTTCCGCGCCTCTTCGAGGGCCGCGGCAGTACCGTGGTCTACGCCACCAGCGAGCCGACCGAGGCACTGCTCTTGGGCGGCCACACGGCGACCCTGCACGAAGGGCGGATCAGCCAGTACGGCGAGACCGCGAGCGTCTACCGGCGCCCGGTCGACCTGCGCAGCGCCCGGGTATTTTCGGACCCGCCGATCAACACGGCCCGGGTCGTCAAGCAGGGCGAGCGCTTCGTGCTCCACGAGCGCATCGCCTGGCCGGCCCAGGCGGAGCGGCGCGCCATGCCGGACGGCCCCTATACCCTCGGCATCCGGCCCCACCACATCACCCCCAAGCCCAAGTCCGACGAGGCCGTCCGGCTCGAGGGCAAGGTGCTGGTGACCGAGCTGAGCGGCTCGGAGAGCGTCATTCATTTCGAGCTGCAGGACGAGACCTGGGTCTCCCAATCCCACGGCATCCATGCCTTCGAGGTGGGCGCCCATGCGGAGCTCTACATGGATGCGGGACGCTGCATGTACTTCGGCCAGAACGAAGAGTTGATCGCCGCATGATCGCAACGCAGTGCATAGCGTGCAGCCAAGGTCTGCTGGAGAGGCGGGGGCCATGTCGAGCATCGGCCTGAAAGACCTGCGGCACAGCTATTTCAGCAGCCCGGCGCAAAGCGCCGACTGGGCGCTGAAGCACATCGATATCGAGTGGTCCGACGGCGGCGCCTATGCGCTGCTCGGGCCGTCGGGCTGCGGCAAGACCACGCTGCTCAACATCATCTCCGGGCTGATCGCGCCGACCGAGGGGCGGGTCACCTTCGGCGACCGGGACGTGACCGACATCCCGCCGGACAAACGCAACATCGCCCAGGTGTTCCAGTTCCCCGTGGTCTACGACACCATGACGGTCTACGACAACCTGGCCTTCCCATTGTTGAACCGGAAGGTCCCGAAGGCCGAGATCGATGCGCGCGTCCGCGAGATCGCCAAGATGCTCGACCTGGAGGACCGGCTGACCAAGCGGGCCTCCGGCCTCACCGCCGACGGCAAGCAGAAGATCTCGCTCGGCCGCGGGCTGGTGCGCTCGGACGTCAACGTCATCATGTTCGACGAGCCGCTCACGGTGATCGACCCGCACCTGAAGTGGGTGCTGCGCTCCAAGCTGAAGGAGCTCCATCAGCAGGTCGGCTCGACCATGATCTACGTGACCCACGACCAGACCGAGGCGCTCACCTTCGCCGATCAGGTGGTGGTCATGCACGAAGGCACCGTGGTACAGATCGGCACGCCGGTCGACCTCTTCGAGAAGCCCAAGCATACCTTCG